>NZ_BDGT01000032.1 GCF_001748285.1 Thermogemmatispora onikobensis
ACAGCAGCACGCAGCCATGCGTGATGAGGAGTTCTATCTTGGGATCGATGGCGGGGGAAGCAAGACACTAGCCATTGTTGTCGACCGCCACGGACGTGAGCGGGGACGCGCTCTAGCAGGAAGCGCAAACTATGCTTCCGTGGGGCAGGAAGAGGCTGTCCGTCAAGTATGGCTGGCTGCCGAGCGCGCTTTGCAAGCCGCCGGCGCCCAGTGTCGGCCTCGGGCTGCCTGGATTGGTCTGGCTGGTCTGGACCGTCCAGCCGATCACGCCGTTCTTTACCCTCCCCTGGCAACCCTGGCCGACCAGGTCCATGTGACCAATGACGCCGAGCTTCCTCTGGCAGCGCTGGAGCAGGCCGTTGGCGTCGTGCTTATCGCCGGCACCGGCTCCATTGCCCTGGGACGAGATGCCTGCGGCTGCCTGCGTCGCGCCGGCGGCTGGGGCTATTTGCTGGGTGACGAGGGAAGCGGTTATGACATCGGGCGCCAGGCCCTTCAGGCCGCCACCCGCGCCGCCGATGGACGTGGCCCCCACACCAGTCTTCTCCCTCGCATTCTGGCTAATTGGGGGTTAGAGCGCGCAGAGGACCTGATTGGCGCCGTCTACCACGGCCTGGAGACTGCCGCTGTCGCTCGTCTGGCAACATGCGTCTTCGCGGCGGCTCGCGAGGGCGACCTGGTAGCGCGCCGTATCGTCGGCAACGCGGCCACCGAGCTGGCGCTGGCCGCTCTGGTAGTCAGCAACCAGCTGGAGTTTCCTGATAACGTGGTGCCACTGGCTCTGGCAGGCAGCCTGCTGGTACGAGAGGCGCCTTTCCGCGCTCAGATTCTGCGGCGGCTGCGTGCGCGACGGCGCCTCGGCCAGGTGGTCATCGTCGAAGAGCCGGCGCTGAGCGCCGCCAAAGCAGCGATCCACCTGGAGTCGGTGCGCCCTCCACAGAAGGCCAGCAGCTCTTCGGTCCAGGCCCTATCGGAGCGCTGAAAGAAGGGAGAGACAGAGATGCCCTCTCATCATCATCCATCGCCTGATGGCTCAGTCGGGGGAGCCGCGCCGAGCGCTGCAGATCTCCGTGGCCAGCTTGGTCAGCTCCTGATGGCCGGCTTCGATGGGAGCGAACCCTCGCCCGCCATTCTCGACCTCATCGAGAATCACCAGCTGGGCGGGGTCATTCTCTTTTCGCGCAACATCGAGAGCGCAGAACAGGTCTATCACCTGACCAGCGCCTTGCAGGCCAAAGCCCGTGCAGCTGGCCACCGCTCGCCACTGCTGATCGCCATCGATCAAGAGAACGGCATGGTCCAGCGGCTAGGTGAGCACGTCACCCTCTTTCCAGGCAACATGGCCCTGGGGGCCAGCGATTCACCAGAGCTGGTGACCGCTGTCGCCCGCGCCACTGGGCGCGAGCTGCAAGCACTGGGCATCAACATGAACCTGGCACCAGTCCTGGATATCAACAACAATCCGGCCAATCCCGTCATCGGCGTCCGCTCCTTTGGCGAAGATCCCGAACAGGTCGCCCGCCTGGCCCTGGCAGCAGTACGGGGCTACCGCCAGGCTGGCATCATTAGCTGCCTGAAGCACTTTCCGGGACACGGCGACACGGCTACCGATTCTCATCTCGCCTTGCCGCTGATTCCCCACGATCTGGCCCGTCTGGAACGGCTGGAGCTGGTTCCTTTCTCCCGCGTGCTACAGGAAGAAGGGGCTGACTGCATCATGACAGCCCATATCGCTTTTCCAGCCCTGACCGCTGACCCACAACTGCCTGCCACGGTAGCCTCGCCGATCATCTCTGGCCTGCTCCGGCAGCGCCTGGGCTTCGATGGTGTGGCCATGAGCGATTGCCTGGAGATGGAGGCCACCGCCGCCACCTTGGGCATCGAGCAGGCCACGGTGCGAGCCATAGAGGCCGGTCTCGACCTGATCTTGATCTCGCATCGTTACGACCGCCAGCTGGCTGGACTGGCAGCTATGCGCTCCGCGCTCGACGAGGGGCGCCTCTCCCCGGCCCGCCTGCACCAGGCTCTGACACGCCTGCGACGTCTCAAAGCACGCTATCTCTCCTGGGAGCGACTGCCCCGGCCCGAAGGGCTGCGCTTGCTCAAACAAGCCGAGCACCTGGCTCTACAGCGACAGAGCTACGCTCAGGCCATCACTTTGCTACGCAACGACGCCGGGCTCCTGCCTTTACGGCTGACACCCGAGCAGCAGCTCCTGATCGTCCTTCCCCAGAAGGAAGGAGCCAGCCGCGTCGAAGATCAACGCTATCCAGTCGAAGCACTCGTCGCTGCAGTACGGAGCCATCACCCCAAGACAGTGGCGCAGCTTCTCTCGCTTCCTCTTTCCGAGTCCACACGCCAATCGCTGCGCCAGGCAGTAGCCCAGGCCCAGCTGGTGCTCCTGGTGACGGTCAATGCCTACCTGGACCACGCCCAGAGCGACTATATCAACTGGCTGGTGGCGGAAGCCCCCTGCCCTGTCGTCGCGCTTGCTGTCTATAATCCCTACGACCTTCTGGCCTGTCCCCAGCTCACCACCTACTTGCTCACCTATGAGTACACCCGACCTGCTATCGAAGCCGCCGTCGCCGTCCTCTTCGGAGACGCTCACCCCCAGGGCCGCCTGCCAGTGAGCCTGCCATCCCTGCATGCCCGCGGCGAGGGACTCAGCTGCTAGTCAGCGACGAAGGCGATCCCGCTCCCTCCCTCACACTGCCGAGAGACCGGGCGGGATCGCCCTTTTGCTGGGCTGGGCTGGGCTGGGCTGGCCTGGCCTGGTGACGGTAGGATCAGCCCGCGTTTCGACCTGCATTCGTGCATCCACCGCGCCGGATAAACAGGCAAGAGCCAGCCAGAGAGGCAGAAAGGCAGATAGACAAGATCAGCCTTTGACCGAGCCAGCCAGGATACCGCGCACAAAGTAGCGCTGCAAGGTAAAGAAGATCACCAAGGGCAAGGCCATCGAGATAAAGGCCGCCGCGGTCAGCACCTCCCAGTTTGAGCCATAGGAATTGACCAGATTGGCAATCGTCACCGTCATGGGAGCCCGATCGGGGTTCCCGCCCATAAAGACCAGGGCCACCAGCAGATCGTTCCAGACCCACATGAATTGGAAGATCACCAGCGAAGCCAGGGAGGGCACAGAGAGCGGTAGCAGGATACGGAAGAAGATGTTGATGTTGGAAGCGCCATCGATGCGGGCAGACTCAAAGAGATCGCTGGGCAGCCCAGCAAAGAAATTGCGCAGCAGGTAAACAGCGAAAGGGAGGCCGAGGGCGGTATGCATCAGCCAAATGCCGACGTAGTTACCGGTCAGCTGCAAGCCCGTCGCCTGAGCCAACATCGTATAGAGTCCCAGCACGGGAATCAAAGTCATCTGGACCGGAATGACCATCAGCGCCACAATGGTCAGAAAGATCCAATCGCGCCCGGGGAACTCCATCCAGGCAAAGGCATAGGCAGCAAAAGCCGCCACCAGGGTTGGAATAACCGTCCCCGGAATAGCGATAATCAGGCTATTGAGAAAAGCCTGGCCCAGACCCTGAGCATGGAGAACGTACTCATAGTTCTGGATGGTAAAGCTCCAGGGAGGAACAAGAGCCGTCCACCAGCCAGTAGAGTGGATCAGAGCCGGGAGACGCAAGGAGCTAATGAAGAGGCCCAGAGTAGGTACCGACCAAACGAGCGCCACCAGAATGACAATGACCGAGACCAGGCTATGGTTGACCAGGCTCAGGAGCCGCTGGCGCAGGGGCTGGCGCCCCACTCTGGCAGCAGCCCCCGCCATTGGGAAAGCTGGCGCCGCTTTCTGCGGAGCGACCAGGCTTGATTGAGCCTCTGGATTCATGGTACTCATCGTTGCGCCTCCTGCACGCGGAAACGACGAATATTGAAGTACATGATGGGAATGATCGCCAGCAAGAGCAAGACAGCCAGAGCACTGGCCACCCCAAAGTTGTTAAAGTTGAAGAGCTGCTGGTAGTACTCAACAGCAACGACATTTGTGCCGTAGTTGCCCCCTGTCATGACATAGACGATATCGAAGATCTTCAGGATGTTGATGATCATCGTTGTCGTCACTACGGCAATTGTCGGGCTGATCATCGGCACAATAATGCGGAAGAAGATGGTCACCTCGCCTGCTCCGTCACAGCGGGCAGCCTCCAGAATCTCGCTCGGAATCCCTTTAATGGCCGCCGAGAGGATCACCATGCAGAAGCCTGTCCACATCCAGACGTAGACCGCGATCAAGGCGAAGTTATTAAAGCGGCTATCGGTGATCCAGGCCTGCGGCTGACCACCGAGGGCGGTCAGCAGAGCATTCAACAGTCCGATCTGCGTCTGGCCGGGCGGCGCATATTCATAGACAAAGCGCCAGATGACGCCCGCAGCAACGAAGGAGAGGGCCATCGGCACAAAGATCGCCGCTTTCGCCGCGCTTTCAAAGCGCACGCGATCAACCAGCACGGCGATCAGCAGGCCCAGCGCCACCGTCGCCACTGTTGCCAGCACGAGCCAGAGCAGGTTATTGCGTAACACCTCCAGCAGTGCAGGATTCGTGAATATCAGGATATAGTTGCGCAGTCCAACAAACTGAGTGGAAGTGGCATTCAGGAAGCTGAGCCAGATCGTGAAGAACATCGGGTAGAGCAGAAAGATGATCACAAAGAGGACCGCCAGCCCGATCCAGAGCCAGGGGGTTAGGCTGAAGCGCTTTCTGCGCGCCGTTGTCTTCGTCGGAAGGCTCCGCTGCTCTTCGATGGCTTTGATCATAAGCACACATCCCCTGGGAACAATCGTGTTCATGACACAGTACGTAGCTGCAGGCTGTGTCTACAGCCTGTGCCTCTCGACCTGTGCCGACACACCTGACACCAGTACCACGTACAAGGGAGCGCAGAAGCTCCATCTATCCAGCCGGACCTGTTTGCCCTTGTGGGGGGTCAGAGTCGGGCCGGCACACCAAAGGAGTTCCACAAAGACCTATCAGGAGGGACGCCCATACCCTCTACCGCGGGTCATCCAGAGAATCGAGCTGGTCACGCAGGGTGCGCTCAGCTCGAAGGCGAGGCGGGGCTGGCCTTCTCTCCCCGCCTCTGGGACCTCAGCCCGCCAGCCTGTCCCTCAACCTCAGCAGTCCTGATCTTCCAGCGCCTACGTGGCGTCGATACGTGGCTCAGCCATCAGGCTCTGGTCAGGAAGAGGAAAGCCAGCGGGCCTACTGCCAGACAAACCAGCAAGAGATCTCAGACGAACGAGAGGCGCGCCACTTCCTATCAGGAAGCGTATGCCTGCTGAGCCGTTGACTCCAGCGAGCTCAGAATACTATCGAGCTTAGTCGGGTCCTTAATGAAATCCAGCATGGCCTTCCAGTAAGCTGTCTCCATCGCCGGTGGCATCAGGTCATCGGCCCCAAAGCGGAAGATCGTTGCACTGGTCAGCATCTGGGCCGAGGAGCGGGCCACGTCGTTGGGATAGGCCGACAAGGAGACCGCCTTGCTGGGTGAGGTAAAGCCACCGCGCTTGACCCAGATCTCTTGCGCCTGGGCTGTCTCCAGATACTTCACCAGCTCGCGCACACCATTGTTATCCTTCAGAGCCACAATCACATCAGCGCCCCCCGTCACCGCCCCCTGATATTGAGCAGTAATCGTCGGGAAGGGGAAGAAATTGAAGTCCTTGCCAGGCTGAGCGCTCTTGAACTGCGCCGTAATGAAGCCAGCCGTGAAATCGCCAAGGTAGTAGAGGTAAGCCTCGGGCGGATTCTTGAAGGGGGCGTAGCTGGCGTCCTGGAAATTGGTCGCCAGAATCGACTGCGGCGCTCCATTGATGTAGTGCTTGCCAGTGATGATCTGAGCGAAGGTCTGGAACGCCTGCTTGACGCTGCTGTGGGTCCAGGGGATCTTGTGATTGACCCACTGATCGTAGAGATCAGGCCCTGACTGCAGCAAGAAGATTTCATCAACCCAGTCGGCAGCTGGCCAGCCGCTGGCCGAGCCGCTCTCGACACCCATCGACCAGGGATACTTTCCCTTGCCAGCAATCATATCAGAGAGCTTGATCAGGTCATCCCAGGTCTTGGGGGTCGTACCGCCAATGGCCTGCAGTTGGGTAGGATTGTACCAGATTGTCCCTTTGTTGGCCGCCTTGTAGAAGAGCGCGTAGAGGTGACCGTTGTAGGAACCCAGATCGACCCAGGTCGAAGCGTAATCGCTCTTGACCTTGTTCATATCCAGGAAGGAATCAAGGGGAATCAGCTTGCCCTGGCTGGCCAGCTGCTGCATCTTGCCCGGGTTGGGCAGCACAGCAATATCTGGGGGATTACCGCCACGCAAGCGTGAGGTGAGCACGGCATCCAGATCGCGTGTCGCCTCGATCTTGACGGTGATCTTCGATTGACTCTCGAAGGGGGTCACCACTGCGTCAAACGATTGCTGCTCCTCGCCGCTCCAGACATTGAGCACATCGATCGAGCTGACCGTCGCTGGCGTGCCGGTGCCCCCGGTGGTGCTGGGCGTGCCACAGGCCGCCAGCACTGAGGCGGCAGCGCTCGCTGTCAACCCGAGCGCCATCGCGCGCTGTAGAAAGACTCGTCTTCCGATCCGGTGCTCGCTCAGATCCTCTACGAGCCGATCTAGCGCCTCGCGCTGTTGCCGATCATAAATAAACATAAGCTCCTCCTTTGGGCTGATGATGCTCGGCGCATTACAGTTGCCCACAATTTGCAACTGTCACAGACAAACAGGGAATGGAGCAGTAAGCTGTCTGTGCAGACAGAGAGAGTGTAGCCAGGCGCCCCCGTACTGGCAACGTCCTCATAGGGACAGCATGGCGGCTCATAGACGGCTTGATCTAGCCAGTGCTCCCTCCTTCCTTCTTTTCTACTTTACTTACTTGCTGCAGGCCATGAGCTGGCTGGCTGCTGCGACGCAGCAATCAGCTACAGCGAGCGAACAGATTGTCGAGAAGAGGGGCCTGGCCAGCCTCTGGCCAATCAAATCAAGCAGGCTGATTACGCGGGACCAGAGCAGCGACCTTCCTCTCATTTTCTGAAGGTGGAGTCAATCTTGAGCATTTTCCTGTCAGATTTTTCCTGGCTCTCCTGTCTTACAGTATAGGCAGAGGGACAACAAGCGCAGAAAGGATACAGCCGTGAGCAAGGCCAGGAAAATGCCTGCCAATGACCGACTCCGCAGCGAGCGACTCCGTCGGGGCTGGTCGCGCGAGTATGTGGCAGCCCAGATTGGCGTGGCTGATCCGAAAACCATTGGTCGCTGGGAACGCGGGGATGCTATCCCCAGCGCCTACTTCCGCCAGAAGCTCTGCAGCTTCTTCGGTCTGTCGGCCCAGGAGCTGGGCCTCTATCAGGAGCCCGCTCACGCCGGCTCTTCGGCCAGCGAGTCGTCCACCGGCGGACCGACTCGAGCGCATGAGGAAAGCAGCCACGAGTCGCCTGAGCAGCCGGGCAGTGACAAGAATATCTTTGATCCAGCCATGCCGCTGGCGACCCCGGAGAGCCTCTCGCCAATTGGGCGTGATCGGATCTTATCTCAGCTCAAATCGCAACTGATGCAAGAACGGAGCAGCAACACAGTGGCTCTCTACGGCCTGCCTGGGGTTGGCAAGACAACCCTGGCCCTGGCCCTGGCCTATGATCCAGAGGTACAGGCCCACTTCAATGGAGGAATCCTCTGGGGTCGGCTCGGCAGCCAACCTGATCTTCCTGCCCTCCTGCGTCACTGGGCAGCGCTACTGGAGATCCCTCCTCACATTCAGCTCCGTCTGGAAAGCCTGGAAAGCTGGGTGCAGGCCCTGCGTGCCGCCATTCAGCGTCGGCGCATGCTGCTAGTCATTGACGACGCCTGGTCATACGCTGAGGCTCTGCTGCTGATGGTTGGAGGACCGCGCTGCGCCTACCTGCTGACGACACGCTTGCCGGTAGTGGCTTTGCATTTTGCCAATGAGCGGGCCTTCCACGTTCCTGAGCTGGAAGAGGAGCAGGCGCTGGCGCTTTTGGAGCGTTTTGCCCCCCTGGCCACCCGTTTGGAACCGGAGGCCAGTCGCGCTCTGGTGCAGGCCGTCGGCGGCCTGCCGTTGGCTCTGACGCTGATCGGGCGCTATCTGCAGGCCCAGACCCACTGCGGCCAGATTCGCCGCTTACGCGCGGCGCTGGAACGCCTCCAGAATCCACAGCTGCGCCTCTCGCTGGAGGGCTGTGACGCCACTGTGGAACCCCACCACTATCATGCTCAGGCCGCGCCACCATCACTGGCAACTGTGCTTGCCATCAGCTATCGCCGTTTGAGCCGTGAGGCCCGCCAGGCTTTGACCCGCCTGGCCACCTTACCTCCGAAGCCGCAGGCTTTTCATGAAACAGCTCTAGGCAATCAGGTCTCGGCTCAAACGCTTGACGAGCTGTTGGATGCTGGCCTGCTAGAAAGTGCCGGCCCTGGCTGCTATACGTTGCACCCGGTGATCGCCGAGTACGCTCGCAGCTCCTCTCACCTCCAGGACCTTCCTCAACCTGGGGCCAGACCTGGTAGCGTCTCTATCAGCGGGACAGAGCGCCCGCGCATCGGGAATTTCAGCACGCCTGAACGTCCCGCACGCTGCACGGATCTGGCGCCGATGGTGTATCATGGAGGGGAGAGATCTCAGCCGTCGCTGCCTGCACTCCATTACCAGGACCACCAGCAGCCGGCTCATGCTAATCCCCTGGCGCTCTCTCCCTGAGCTGCCTCTTGAGAGGTCCAGGCTGCCACCTGGCGCTCTCTCTGGCTCGCTGGTCTGAGAGAGAGCGCGCAATCACAAGGCGGCAGGCCCAGAGAAGACGCCGGGGTCTCTCTGCAGTTGTCTTCGGCAGCTCGCTAAGGAACCTCCTATGGCCTACAGGATAGAGGACACGTCTTCATCGGAGACAAATGGCTCGCTTGATGAGCTCGCTCTCGTGCAACGAGCGCAACGTGGCGACGAGGCTGCCTTCAATATACTATTCGAGCGCTACGCACATCAGATCGCTCGCTACCTGAAACATATGGTTGGCAACGATGGGGTGAGCTGCGATCTGACCCAGGATACGTTTTTCCGCGCCTGGCGAGGATTGGCGGGCCTGCGCAAGCCGCAAAGTTTCGCCAGCTGGCTATACCAGATCGCTACCAACCTCGCTCGTAACTATCAGGAGCAGGCCAGGCGCATGCAATACGTGCCCTGGGAAGACTGCCCTGAGGACAGCCGCGAGCTGAGCACGCTGGGAATGGAACGACATATCGAAGAGCGCGAGCTGACCCAGATCGCGCTTGCTCATGTCTCGCCAACTTATCGCGCCTGTCTCATTCTGTACGTCATTGAAGGGCTACCACAGCGCAAGGTAGCCGAACTGCTGGGCATGAAAGAATCGTGCGTGAGTAAATATCTCAGCCGAGGCAAAGAGGAGATGCGCCAGATCTACCAGCGCCTGGAGAACGAAGGGCTTCCCTTCAGGCAGAGAGGAGGCAAGCGGAAATGAAGCAGCCGCCGCGTCCCCCCTGCCCATCCTGGGCTGAGAAGCTCGCTCTGCGTCTGGAGGACCTCCCACCTGCCGACCGAGAAGCGCTGCAGGCTCATTTGCAGCGTTGTCCAGTCTGCGCAGCAGCCCGGGCCGACTACGAGCTGATTGATGCGCGCCTACAAGCCCTGCCCGACCCGGTGCTCAAGCCTGTGCCCCGGCTGGCCGCTCTCATGAGCAAGTTCGCCAATGAAGAAGAGGAACACTCGTCGCAAGCGCTCGGAGGCCAGACCCGCTCGGGGAGCAGCCCCTCCCCCTACCATCGTCCCGGCCCGGTTCGTCGGTCACGACAGCGCGTCTGGGCCGCCGTAGCTGCCTTGATCGCGGCTTGCCTGATGCTGGTACTGGGCCTGCCATTGCTATACCAGCTTACGGAGAGCGGCGGAGCCACCAGCCCTGGTACATTGCTGGTGACCTATTACGGACATACCAGCACGATCACCTCCCTGACCTGGTCACCCGATGGCAGCTCGTTGGCCTCCAGCGATCTCAAAGGCAGCATCGAAGTCTGGAACCCCCTGACCAACACGCAGCGCTATCGCTACGAGCCGCGTGCCGGTGCTGGTATTGCCTACACTGTGGCCTGGTCCCCTAATGGGCACTACCTGGCCGCGGCCTTTCAGAATCACACCGTTGAGGTCTGGAACACCGAAACGGGCCAACGGATCTATAGCTTCACACGCCATACAGATATCGTCTATGCGCTGGCCTGGTCGCCAGATAGCCGGCGGCTGGCTTCTGGTGGAGGAGACAATAGCGTCTGGGTCTGGGATGCCACCACCGGAGCAGATGCCGTTGTCTATAACGGTATCTTCTCCGTGAAAACGCTGGCCTGGTCACCTGATGGCAACTATCTTGCCGCAGGAGACGACGGCGACATTGTCCGTATCTGGAATGTGCACACCAGCAACCCAGAGACACCGCTCCTCTCCTATACGGCCCATAGCGGCTCCATTACCGCTTTGAGCTGGTCGCCCGACGGTCGCTATCTCGCCTCAGCCAGCATGGACGGCACGGTGCGCGTCTGGGATGCTCACAATGGCACGACCTTGCGGGTTTACACCGGCCATCGCGGTAGAGTCGACGCCGTCGCCTGGTCGCACGACGAACGCTTTATTGCCTCCGCGGGAGCCGATGCTACTGTCCAGGTCTGGAACCCGTTCAACGGCGAGGTGGCCTTGATCTACCGAAAGCATAGCGAAGAAGTCAACGCCGTCGCCTGGTCTCCTAACGACCACTATCTGGCCTCCGCGGGCTGGGACCACACGGTACAGGTCTGGCGCGCTCCCTGACTACCTTGGGAGCCGCTGGTGAGCGCCAGCGGCCCTCCTCCACGAGCGAGCGGTAACCCTCTACCGATCGATCCCAGTTCCACCTCAAGCTCCTTCCTCCCCCTGGTCTCGACACGACCGGAAGTCCCTGGTATAGTCAGCCGGGACCAGGGGAGCTATCTTCTCCCCTTCCCCATCTGCCGCAATTATCCTTATGACGGCCAAAGAATCAGAAGCAGCCCAGGTTCTTCTAACATTATCAGTGAGCACTGCGACCTTCGGACCGCCACCATATTGCACAGGCAGCCTGAAAGAACTATACTGTGAGGTGGTTAACTTACGCCCCCGATCGCTGGAAGCTCAGTGCCCTGTGAGCCTGGGAGGAACGCATGCCCGCACGCATGCCCGTACGCATGCCCGTACGCATGCCCGTACGCATGCCCGCGCCATACCATCAGCACCAACGGCGCGATGCACAGCCGGACTGGCAGGCTCAGGATCAGCGGAAGCAGCGCAAGCAGGAGCGCCTCCGTCGCCGCGCCTTCTTGCAGCGTGCTGTGACCTTGGGCCTGGCGGCACACTCCGCACTTGCCTTGCTAGCCGCTTGCGACAGTCAGTCTGCCTCGGTCGATGTTTTGACCGTCTGGAGCAGCGAGGAACAGGACTCTTTTCGGGCAGTGGTTGCTCCCTTCGAAAAGCAGACCCAGATCAAGGTCCAGGTTGTCTCTACACGTGATCAGGATACGCTCCTGACCACGCTGTTACGGGCGAATACCCCCCCAGGAGTGGCTATTTTACCCAATCCGGGCGGAATGCAGCAATTGGCCGCACAGGGGAAGCTTCTCCCTCTGGACAGCTTCCTGGATATGGAGATGGTCAGGCGCGACTATAGCCGTACCTGGATCAATCTCGGGAGCTACAAGGGAGCACTCTATGCGCTCTTCTACAAGGCAGCCAATAAGGGGATCATCTGGTACAATCCTCAGCAACTCCAGGCCCTTGGCCTCCACATCCCTCACACCTGGGATGAGCTGATCGCGGTCTCCAACGCCATCGCTGCCCGGGGACGCTATCCCTGGGCCATCGGCGTTGAGAGTGCGGCTTCCAGCGGCTGGCCCGCCGCCGATTGGATCGCCGAGCTGTATCTGAAAGAGTGGGGACCGGAGATGTACCAGCACTGGGTCAATCACAGGATTGCCTGGACCGATCCGACCATCAAGCAGACCTTTCGCCGCTTCGGCTCTATTCTCACCGGCAAGCACTATATCCCACATGCTCCAACCTCGGTCTTGTTGACGAACTTCCAGGACGCCAGCTACGCGCCTTTCGAACAGCCACCGCGTGCTTACTTTTACTATTCGGGCGACTTCGTGCTTGGCTTCGTCACTAGCCGCTTTCCCAGTATTGTCCCCGGAAAAGAGATCAATTTCTTTCCATTCCCTGAGATCAACCCACGCTACGCTGGGGCCGTCACTGGGGGAGCCGATGCTGTGGTTGCTCTGCAGGACACAGCAGAGGTACGGGCCCTGGTGCAATACCTCGCCAGTTCTCAAGCGCAAGAGATCTGGGTTCGGCGCGGCGGCTTCACTTCGGTCAATCAGTCGATCCCTATGAGCGCCTACCCCAACCCTGTTGCGCGGGCTTCGGCTCAGATGCTCAGTCAGGCCCCCTCTTTCTGCTTTGGGGCCGGTGACCTGATGCCGCCAGTGGTCCAGCACGCCTTCTGGAAAGGTATGCTGGCCTTTATCCAGGAGCCAGACCAGCTTGACACCATTCTGCAGTCCATTGAAGCGGTCGCCCAACGCAGCTATCCTCCCTAATCTGTCAGGCCCTAAACAGAAGGCATGGGATGAGACGCGGCTCCCCTGCTCATTACCCAGGCTGGCACTTTTGTTGAGTCCGGCGAGATTGGCTTGCCAGCGGTGCCTTCTGTGTCGTTAAGCCGAGGCCGTTTTCTACCAGGTCCCCCTTGTGAAAAGAGACCAGAGCGTTGTAAGCTATGACAGAGAGTGAGCCAACAAACAACCACAACAAGAGCATTGGCCGAAAAGTCAGACAAGAGGTAAGGGGCTGATCAATGCGGCGGCGTGAGCCACCAACCCCCTGCGCGCCTGGAGCCAAGCAGGGCCAGGTCAGCTAGCCTACACAGGAACGCCGCTTTCTCCCGGAAGCGATTGTAGCGAAGGAGCACAATGGTGCCTGAACAGAACAATCCTAACAACCAGCGCAGTCTCCGTGCTTCCAATGGGAAGCCGCTCATTCTGGGCCAGTCCCGCGGCCTCTCCGATTATGAGGCGGCGATGATTCAGCGCATGATTCGTGAGGAACAGCATTCTTCACGAGCGCTGGAGATCCCCAAGGAAGATCTCGCCCAGGAGGCGACTACCCGCATGCGACCAGAGGTGGCCGAGGTGGTGGCTGCCAGTCGGGTACGCGAGATTCTGCAGATGTTTAATCGCGACTACCTCTACGGTCAAGGCCGTTTCGACGAGTACGAGGGCGGCTTGCTGCTGAAGTGGGGCGACGGCTACTCGCGCAAGCATATCTGGGTGAGCGTGGAAAATGGGAACCTGCTCTTTGAGACAAGCCATATGCGCAAGTGCAGCAAGCCCTACTGCACTGGCACTCACCATGTGCTCAGCCGCGAGCAGTATACGAATATCGATCTGATCAATCAGGAGCTGGCCGAGCTGTTCCGCCGTCCCGTTCAGGAGCCAACCGACGACTAAGAGGAGGCGGAGCAAGACGCCCAGAAAGGCCGGCGCGGCGCTTCAGGGCCGGGGCAGGATGAACAGGCCCTGGTCCTGGACTCCTGGCGCCGTCGGTCAACCCAACCCAATCAGCAGGAGTGCTAGCCTGTGTCACAATCAGTGCTTGCTCTGGAGCGGGACCTCTTCTTCGCGGTGAAGATACGCGATACGCTGCGTCATCTGGGGCTGGAGACAATCGTCGTGCGCGATCTGGCCGCGTTCTTGCGAGCGCTGGCCGACGACGCTTCCCCCTCTGGCCAGCCACGCAAGCAGCTGGCCCTGGCGATTGTCAATATCTCCACACCAGGTGTGGCCTGGGATGAAGCGATCCGCCAGGCCCGCCAGCATGGGCTGCCAGTGCTGGCCTTTGGCCCCCATGTCGACGTGGAAGCCCGCACTAAGGCACTGGATGCCGGCGCCCAGCGCGCAGTCTCGAATGCAAGGCTGAACAGCTCGCTGACAAGCCTGGTGCAAGATCTGCTGACCTCGCCGGAGAGAGTCGATCTCACGACTGAGGACGACGAACGCTAATCCACCCCTCAGCCCTCTCTAGAGCGCGGCTGAGCTTGACAGCGTCCCCCGATAGCATGCTATAATAATCGTGTCCCGCAGAGGGATATCCTGAAGCCTATCTCAGGCGACAGCCTTCCGATAGGTGAAGCCCAGAAAGGAGGCGATACCTATGCTGAAGTTGCCTGTTCGCTTACTAGGGATGGTGTTTCAGGTGGACAGAGTTGGCCCGTAAGGGCCGTTTTCCAGAGGATCAGTAAATGGAGGCCGAATCAGGAGTGATTCGGCCTTCTTTTTTTGCTCTCCCGCCTTCCCCTTGCAACTTTCTTTCTCCCGTGCTATACTGTATTGAACAAATTTTCTAGCTTCTCTAGCGCAGCTAAGAGAAGGAAGTACGAGCAGAGAGGGGAGCAGTACATTCACCCCTGGCTGTCTGCTCCATTGCCGATCGGAAGGTAGCCAGAGAGAAAGAAAGAGAGAGAGGAAGGAAACGCAGGCCCTTTCATTAACGATGACCAGACGAGTCGAGGAGAACAGAATCGACAGGGGCATACCTATGCATCATATTCTGAAACTTACCCAGACCATTCAAGTGCTGCCGAGCCGAACAGGCTACGAGCGACGGGCGGTCCAGCAGCCGATGCTCCCCGGGCTGGAGCCAGAGCCTCTGGAGGAGCGCCGGCCTGTCCGCAGCAATCGTCAGCTTGCCGAGGTCCTGGCCAGTGTAGCCGAGCTGCTTGAGTTGCAGCACGGCAACCCTTACCGCATTCAGGCCTACCGTAACGTGGCGCGGGCGATCCTCGCTCTCCAAGAGCCGGTTGTGGAGATCATCGCGCGGGGTGAGCCCCTGCCCATTGAGGGGCTGGGTCGCCGCATGCGGGCCCATATCGCTGAGTTGCTGCAGCGGGGGACCCTGACCTTCTCTCACGACCTCCTTCCCCAGGGTCTGCCAGCAGGAGCGCGTCGTCTCCTGGCGATCGAGCATATCGGACCACGTACAGCCCTGCGGCTCTACGAGGAATTGGGCATCGATTCCGCCGAAAAGCTGTGGCAGGCCGCTAACGAGCAACGCCTGCGTCGGCTGCCGGGCTTCGGTCCTCGCAGTGAGGAGCGCCTGAAGCAAGCAGCCACGCGCGCCCTTCAGGGGCAGGAGCCGGAGCCACCGGCTAGCCTGGGAGGCGCAGCCTGAGCAACCTCTTGCGTAGCGTAGCTCGTCGCCAAATCCAGCCAGCCCGCCCTGCTAGAAACGACCTTGCTCAACCAGAGTAATAAAGCGCTGCTCCAGCTCCCAGGTACGTGGCCCTGGCCGGCCTGAGCCAATCACCAGGTCGTCGATCTGCACTACTGGCATGATCTCCTTCGACGAGGCAGTCAGAAAGGCTTCATCAACAGTAGGCAGCTCGGAGAGAGCAAGAGGTCGCTCCTCTATCGGAAAGCGCCCTCGGGCTAGCTCCAGAACCACCGCGCGCGTTACTCCCGGAAGAATGCCCTCCCGCGGTGTCACCAGCGTCTCGCCCCGGAAGACAAAGAAATTGCTGCGCGTCCCCTCCAGGACCTCCCCTCGCTCGTTGACAAAGAGCGCATCGGCTGCTCCTCGCCGCACCGCCTCTTTGAAAGCCCGCACCGCAGCAATGTAGCTGGTCGTTTTGGCCTCCGGGGCCTCCCGCTGCAGGCGACAGGTAATCAGGCGCAACCCGCGCTTGAACGCCTCCAGATCGCGCTCAGGTAAGGGCGTAATTAAGACCGCCAGCAGCGGCTCCCCGGATGGAAGAATACCATCCTCGCTCACACCTCCTGTCACCAGAATACGCAGAGAGGCATGGCGAAAAGGATTGCGCCGAATGGTCTCCTCCAGCACCGCCCGCATCTCCGCGCGCGTATAGGGAATAGCCAGATCAATGAGCTCCGCAGAGCGATAGAGACGGTCGAGATGATCTTCGAGACGAAACGGACGACGATCGTAGGTACGCAGGGATTCGAAGACGCTGTAGCCTCGCAGAACGGCCACATCGGTGAGAGGAATGCAGGCCTCATGCGGATGGACCCACCGTCCACCAACGTACCAGATAGCTTGCTGCTCCATAGTCGCTACCCTCGTTCCTCTTCCTCTGGGTCAAGCAACCCTTGCCCGCGCAACCAGTGCAGAAAGCGCTCTGGTACGGCCATGACCGAGAGACGCGGCTGCCGCACCAGACTCCAATCGGCAAAGAGCTTGCTGGCTTTGATCTCGCGCAGGGTGACCGGGCGCGCCAGTCGACGCTCAAACTCGACCTCGACTACTTGACTGCGGGGATCAGTGGGATCAGGACGCGGCCAGGAAACAACACGCGCCAGACCAACCAGCGCCGCCTGGGCCCCGCTATGATAGAGCAGTAGCCGATCCCCAGGACGCATCTGCGCGATGAAGCGCACTGCCTGGGGATTGCGCACTCCATCCCAAACAGTGCACCGCTCGCGTTCGAGATCGTCTAGCCCATAGTCCGCAGGCTCGGTCTTCACCAGAAAATAGGCCATAGGCTTTTGCTCTGCTCTCCTTTTCTCAACTGCAGGCTGGCCGCTCCGCTTCGGCAGCCCCTCCTTCAGAGAGGCAGCACCCAGCTCTCTGCAGCACTCCCAGGCCAGCCAGAGAGAGCATAACATGCCCGACTCCGTCTGTAAACACCGTTCAGTCACATCGCTGTTCGCTTATAGCCTTTTCAGACAGTTGAGGCCCGAACTATCCTGGTAGAATGAGGCACAGAATTGCAAGGCATGCTTGATCA
Organism: Thermogemmatispora onikobensis; assembly: GCF_001748285.1. Lineage (NCBI taxonomy): Bacteria > Bacillati > Chloroflexota > Ktedonobacteria > Thermogemmatisporales > Thermogemmatisporaceae > Thermogemmatispora > Thermogemmatispora onikobensis. The sequence goes on from NZ_BDGT01000032.1 coordinate 16,838, forward strand.
TCCGAATATGACCATGTTATAATGCTGAGGCTTAGTTGGACTTTCAGCGTCAGGTCTTATACAAGACGCTCTCTGGGACCAAGTTGCAGGTCTCGTACTGAATCATGAAAGGAGTTTATAAGGGCAAGTCTTATTCAAGAGGATAAATAGCAAATGCTGTGAAGGCAGCCCTGCCATCTTTGAGCAGGAGCAAGCCAGGTAAAGGAGAAGGCAGAGCCAGTCTTCTGTCTTGCCCCCGGTCTCGCTAGCACTCTTGTAAGGGGTGATGGCAAGAGTTGGCTCGCATCAGGCTCCCATCATAGCAATGGGAGTCAGAGTAGTCAGCTGCGCCAGCCTTGATCACCACAGCTCGCAACAGGCAGAGATGAAAGGAGGAGCGCCCTGTGACCACCGTTCCGCAGTTACGGCCTCGCAAACCACTGACAGCATTTGCTATCGCCGGTTCCACTATGGCTCAGATTGCCCCGGCTTTCTCGTTTTATTTAGGTATGGCAGTCATCACCCAAGGTGTGGGGCTTGGAGCGCCTTTCACTATTTTGCTGGCAGCGATCGCCATGTTCATTGTGGGTCTGAGCGTCGCCGCCTTTGCTCAGCGCCATCCCTCAAACGGCTCCCTGGTGACCTTTCTTGGGATCACCTTTGGGGGCGTTCTGGGCACGACCACCGCAGTCCTTTTTAGCGCTGCCTATATCCTGCTTCTGGCCTCTGTCATGCTGGCAATCGGCGGCTGGGTCAGCTTCTCGCTGCAAACCTTCTACAATCTAAGCGTCCCCTGGGTGCCGCTGACGATTGTGCTGGCGTTCTTATGCTGGCTCTTGACCTTGAGCGGCGTCAACCGATCGACAGCAGTGGCCACAGCCTCGATGTTGATCGAGGTAGCCGTCTTGCTGGTGGTCTCGCTGCTCTCTTTGCTCCGTCCACCAGCTCCCCCTTCTCTGACCCCTCTTCTTCCCTCGGCCTTAGAGAATGGCCTCAGCGGCCTGGGCCAGGCTTTTCCGCTAGCTATTTTCCTGTTCATCGGCTTTGAAAATTCGGTGGCCTTGGCTGAAGAGAGCGAGCATCCCCAGAGGAATATTCCGCGAGCAGTCATGCTCAGTCTGGCCCTCATGGCAGTTCTCTACCTCTTCGTGAGCTATGCGACGGTGACCGGTTTCGGCAACAGCGCCAGCCACCTGGCTCAGAGCACCATTCCTTTCATAGATCTAGCTCAGCGCTATCTCGGCCCTCTGGCGATCCTCGCAGCACTAGCCGGCTTCACCAGCATCGCCGGAACCATGCTCGCCGGTACGAATAACCTATCGCGTGTGATTTTCAACTCAGCTCGCGAACGACTTTTCCCTTACGCGCTGGCACAGGTCTCCGAGCGTTTCGGCACGCCCACCCTGGCCCTGACGCTGCCTTTCGCTCTGGCCCTGGTACTAGCCCTGGTGGTCGGCTTAGCCAGCAGCGACTGGCTCACAGCCTTCGGCTACCTTTCAACCCTGGGAACCATTCCACTGATTTTCATCTATGGCGCCGTCAACGTCGCCCTGATTTTCAACCCTGGCCTGGCCCTCTCACCTCTACGACGCTATCTGCTTCCGTTGCTTGGGATAGCGAGCATTGTCGTGCCTCTCTGGGCCTTGCTGCAACCCGGCCAGCAGCCACCTTACAACTTCTTCCCCTGGATCACACTGGCGCTGCTGATCGTCGCCCTGCTCTACTCATGGTGGCGCGTACGCTCCGATCCTGCCTTGCCGGAGCGTATCGGGGCCTTCGGACCGGAGCACCTGACAGCAGCAGATGCCACCCAGCCCGGTCGCTCAGCAGAGAGCACCGTCCCAGAAGGAAAGTTTGATGCCGCAGCCATCGATAGTCCAGAGTCTCAGGTCTAAGGCCAGGTGCCATAGCCGGGATTCAGCAAAAGGTAGCTCGCTCAGTTCTTGCCGTGAATAATTCAAAACAACGTATTCCCTTCATTTATGCAACTCGCTCAAGGGAGACAGAGTCATGCAGCTTGAGAAATCTCGAATCGGGAAAGAACTCCGGGAGGAGGATACCTATACTCTCCGCGAAACTCTGCTGCGGATCGAGCCAACCGTTGACCTGTATATTCGCGAAAAATGGATCCCGGGACACGACACAAAGTTACCAGTAGTACTGCTACATGGAGCCGGCATGGACGGCAGTGGTTACGACGTTCCCGTGGCTCACGCCTCGCTGGTCAACGCGCTGGCACAGCATGGCTCGCGCACTTTCGCCTTTGACTTTCGCGGTCATGGCCGTTCCAGCCGAGTCGTCGATGGTAAAAGCGTCACAGTCGAGAGTTCAGTAGCCGATACGGCGGCAGTGCTTGACTTTGTGCGCCACATCACTGGTCAGGAACAAGCTATCCTGATCGGCGAGAGCTATGGAACAATGGTGGCCCCAGTAGTGGCGGAGCGCTATCCCGAGCGCGTCGCTGGCCTGGCCTTACTCGGCCTCATCTACGCAGCACTGGCTACGCCAATCGACGAGATGCTGGCAGAGCTGGAACAAGCCCCCTGCGGCTACGCTTTCACCACAGAAGAAGAGTGGGAGATGTTTGCCCCATCAGCAGCACCTGCCGTGCTGCAGTGGCACCAGGCCCACTTTGGAACAGCTTATGCTTACCCGGTTGGCCCCTATCTCGAAGCGGGCCGGCTTCCTCATGCCCAAAACCTCAGTCGCATTAGCAGCCCTATCCTGGTAGTGACCGGCGATCAAGATCCCTTTGCTTCCCTGGAAGACACCCAGCGCTTCCTCGCCTCCGTCTCCAGCTCCCATAAGGTGCACCTCCATCAGCCGGGCGTTGGTCATATGCCCTATGTTGAGCAAAGGGCTGAGGAAGCCAGGCAGGCTATCTGCGAACTGATTAATCGCTGCAGCAGGAACGCTCAATAGAGCAACGACCCGGCCTCCCACCAGACGAGAGACTCTTACCCGACCGTCTCTGACAACCTGCCAGAGGCATAGCACATAGCAAGAACGGAGACCAGAGCAGCAGGCCACTTCTCAGGCAAGTGGCCTGCTGCGGCGGGTCAATTGGTACTTTACCAGATCGAAGGAGAGCAGGGCGCCTCCAGCCCTCCTCTCATGTGGAGGGCTGTCTTCTGCCCTCGACAGAAAAGACTATTCTGGACAGTAAGAACTATCTATCTTGAGCATATCAGTTGTTCTCTGACTATAGAGTCATTGTTTAGCGAAATTGGAGGGAGATTATATGGCAAAGGAACCTCACGAAAAGAACAAGTTGACCTCGGAATCCTACGTCCCGCAGACGATGCCCGTGCAGCTCAATACGTTCGATATGACAGCTAACTACATGCTTTTGCTCTTCAACATCACTATCTCAACTCTGCTTGTCGGCAGCGGAGCTGGTGGGATTAGCTATCTGCTGCTCGGTGGCCTGGTTTTCTTCTTGCCATGCGCCATTGTTACTGCCCAGCTAGCATTGCTCTTTCCTCATGAGGGCGCTCTCTATAACTGGAGCTACAAAGCCTTGGGGCAATACTGGAGCTTCTTCTCAGGCTTCTGCGCCTGGCTCTCCGGAGCCCTCCTTATCATTGGCGGGCCCGAGCTGCTCGTTACCTACCTGCAAAACTTGCACAGTGGCTGGCTGAGTGAACCCTGGCAGCAGGGACTCGTGATCATCGGGTTGCTCATTTTCTCCTGTGTGCTCGCTCAACAGCGCCTTCGCCTTGTTCAGAATATCATTAATATATTGACAATACTTTACTTTCTAGCAGTTCCTCTGATGGGATGCGCTGTACTGATCTGGCTGCTGGAAGGGCATCCTCTGGCCACGAGCATTGTCCACGCTTCCGACTGGGCCATCGGCCCAGGGAATTTTATTACCTTTGGCTACGCCACCTTTGCCTACCTGAGCACCGAGGTCCCCCTGATTCTGGCAGGGGAGATGTACCCCAAGCGCAAGGTGATCACGCGGCATCTTCTCTGGGGCACCCCTATCGTCTTCGCCAGCTACCTGATCACAGCCCTGGCGATGCTTATCGTTCAGGGCCAACAAGCTGCCTACAATGGCTTCGCCCCGGTGCTCCTCCTGGATATCGTCTTCGGCAAGTGGGCGGGGAACCTAATCCTTGTTTGCATCCTGAGCTACTTTCTCATCGTTCCTGTCTTCTTCAATTCCACCTTCGCCCGCCTGCTCATGGTGGGAGCGATCGACAAACACTTGCCACGACAGATCGGCCTGCTCAATCGGAATCGCGTACCGGGGAACGCCATCATCTTTCAGACCTGCATCAGCCTGACCTTTGCCGCCGTTGTTTTTCTGGTCATCCCCTATCTCTTCGCTCCAACAGCCGCGAGTGACTTTGCAACCGAAGCCTACAACGTGCTGATCGCCGCAGCCACCCTTGTCTGGGCCCTCTCCGTCATGTTCCTGTTCATCGACGCCATGATCTGCATATTTCGTTATCCGCAGCTGCTCAATAGTCGTCTGTTATTCCCCAAGCCCTTGATGAAACCTGTGCTCTGGCTGTGCTGCCTGCCAGGACTCCTCTCTTGTCTGACGGCCATGATTACCACGGTGATCTATCCCTGGATTCCCCAGATCAGCGCTAGCTCCTGGTGGTATATCGTCGGCGGCCTGGCCCTGATCTGTCTGGGAGCTGCCGCGATCGGCGGTATGATTGCCAACAGCGGCGCCCGTTGGCAAGACCTAACCAGAACAGAGTGAGATCAAGTGGAGTTTCTCTGCTTGCTCCAGTAGCGTGATAGAAAGAGGAGCTGGAACGTTCGTGTGGCCTCTTCTGCCAGCTTCATTGGCACGAGAGGCCAGCTCTTATCAGGAGCAGGCTCGACCAGAGATGATATAAATAAGAAAGCCAGGATAGATTGCGGGAAGCAGAAAGAGGACGATTCACCTACCATGCAGACCTTATCACCATTGGAGACCGCCTTTGAGCAGAGAGAAGCTACAGGTCAGGCGCTGCCGCTGCCCCTCCCTCCAGAGTTAGCCTCCCTCTATGGAAGGCTGGCCTTCCCACCCGCACCAGTGGAGCGCCCCTACATCGTCAGTAACTTCGTCGAGACGCTCGACGGCGTAGCCGTTGCCCATGCCAACGGGAAAAGTCTGGATATCAGCGGCGGCAACGAACATGATCATATGGTCATGGGGCTGCTACGCGCCTGCGTCGATGCGGTCATCGTAGGAGCCGGCACCCTGCGCGATGCGTCCGAGCATCGCTGGACACCAGACTACATCTACCCGCCGTTGGCCGCCGCCTATCGTCAACTACGCCAGCAGCTGGGCCAGGCCCCCCAACCGCTGAATGTGATCGTCAGTAGCAGCGGCTATGTCGACCTCAGCCTGCCGCTCTTCCACGAACCCGCCATTCGTTCTGTGCTGATTACCACAGCGCAAGGACAGGCCCACCTGCAAGAGCAGGTCTTGCCCCCCAGCTTGCACTTGCTCGTGGTCGGAGAACAGGGACCTCTCCAGGCTCGGTCTATCGTGGAGACATTGCACCGCTGGCAGCCGTGCCAGCGTCTTCTCATCGAAGGTGGCCCTCAGCTGATGGGCCGCTTCATGGCCGAGCGACTGGTCGACGAGCTGTTCCTGACACTGGCCCCACAGCTAGCTGGACGCGCCGCCAGTGAACTACGCCCCGGCTTCGTCTCTCAGCAGCTCTTCCTGCCCGCTGATCCTCGCTGGGGAGAATTGCTTAGCCTGAAACGGGCTGGCAGCTATCTCTTCCTGCGCTATCGTTTCACCTGATCGACAACGGCGCTCAGGCCAGCCACGCACTCACTCATACAGGCCCGGGCGAGGCCTGGCTGCTTCAATTGCTTGCGCCGCCAGCCAGTCTGATCTGGACATCGCTTCAGCACGCTCCCCCCTTCCTCCTGCTTAGCAGGAGCCAGACAAGCTGGCTGACAATCAGCGGGACCTGATCGTTCCGTCGAAGCTAGCCAAAGTGGTCTAGACATCTTGACGATATGATTACGCCTCACTATCATTGATCATGAAGGATCTGCCGGCAGGGCACGGCCTGCCTCTACTGAGTGGCAGGCTGCGGGCATGAAGCCAGCCTGCCCTGCTGCGGCTGTTTGAGCATTCCAAGGCAAGGAGGAAAGCCATTACTATGTCCAGCAGTCTGCCCAAGGTGAGGTTACGACCTCCTCTGCAGCCTCGCCCCCTGCTCATCCTGCTCTCAGTACTCCTCATTGTCAGTGGTCTTGCAGCGGCTCTTTTTCTGCGCTGGACAAGCGGAGCCTTTGCAGCAGGCAGCAACCTTGTCACCAACCCAGGATTCGAGAGTGGCAATCTGAGCGGCTGGAACTGCGATCCCGGTGATACCATTGTGAAGGCGCCAGTACACAGTGGCAGCTATGCCTTACAAATGAATCCTACTGCCTCCACGACTGGACAATGTACCCAGACTATCAGTGTGCAACCCAACAGCAGCTATACGCTCAGTGCCTACGTTGACGGCCCCTATGCCTATCTTGGCATCAACGGCGGAGCCAGCAACTGGACCAGTAGTAGCAGCTACACTCTATTGAGCGTTTCCTTCACCACTGGCGCCTCGACCACCAGTGTCACCATTTATGTGCACGGCTGGTATGTGCAGGGAAGCGTCTACGTCGACGACGTCAACCTGAGCGGGCCTGCGGGCAGCGCAACTGCAACGCCATCACCCACAGCGACCAGCAGTCCAACCCCGACCCCCAGCCCGACGCCAGCCCCGACCAGCACACCTACGCCCAAACCCACCAGTACAGCTGCGCCGACCCCGACCCCAACACCCTGCACCAGCTGCGGCGGCAGCCTTTCGCGCCATGTCTTAACCGGCTACTGGCAAGACTTCACCAACGGAGCCACTCCGCTCAGACTGAGCGCCATCAACTCCTACTACAACCTGATCGCTGTCGCCTTTGCCAACGCTGACCCATCGCGCCCAGGCGCTGTCACCTTTAGCATCGACTCCGGACTTTCCTCGGCGCTAGGGGGCTACACCACCAGCCAGTTCATCAGTGACATTGCTACTTTGCACTCGCAAGGGAAAAAGGTCATCATCTCTGTTGGCGGTCAGAATGGCACCATCACAGTGAACGACGCAACCAGCGCTACCAACTTCGCCAATAGCGTCTACCAGCTCATGACCACCTACGGCTTCGACGGCGTCGACATTGATCTTGAAAACGGGATCAACCCGACCTATCTGGCCAGTGCACTACGTCAGCTCTCGGCGCTCGCCGGGCCGAACCTCATCATTACACTGGCTCCTCAGACCATCGATATGCAGTCGACGGGGGGCGCCTACTTCCAGCTCGCCCTCAACATCAAAGACATTCTGACCCTCGTCAATACCCAGTATTACAACTCAGGGACGATGAACGGCTGCGATGGCAAGGTCTATGCTCAGGGCAGCGAGGACTTCATCACCGCACTGACCTGTATCCAGTTGCAAGGAGGACTACGCCCCGACCAGGTCGGTCTTGGACTCCCTGCCTCTCCTTCGGCGGCTGGTGGTGGTTATGTCGCCCCATCCGTGGTCAATGCAGCCCTTGACTGTCTCAGCCGCGGCACCAACTGCGCAAGCTTCAAACCCTCGACGACTTACCCTGGTTTGCGCGGAGCCATGACCTGGTCGATTAACTGGGATGCCTCGAATGGCTACGCCTTCGCTAATACCGTAGGGCCTCACCTCAGCAGCTTGCCCTAGGTCATCCTGAGCTGAGCAGACACACTGGTCCTTTCCCTCTCCACTCGGACGGAGTGCCCCCACTCACAGACAGTGAGAGCGGCGCACTCCGTCGCTGTCCTGGCGGCCCCCGCTCTACCTTCTCACGGACTTCTCCTTCTTCCCCAAAAGCTCCCACACTACAGGCTGGTATCGACTAGAAAGCACCACCCCCACCCAGGTCAAAAACCGGCAAGGAGAGAGGGAAACCCCTGTCACGTCCCAAATTTTACAGAATCTTTGTAATTGGCTTAGGATTTTTTGATTTCTTCCCTCTATTATAGGGAGCAGACAGACCCCTATGGTTCCTGCTGTCAAGATCAACGCCTGGGAGGATCTCCCCCACCCCCGTTCCTCCGACCAGCACTCCCAGGCGTTGATCTCCCCCAGCCTCCAGCTGATGCAGCGTAAGCGAAACTACCTGCACTACCCTCAGCCCTCAGCCCCACCGCCTCTAGCCCTCTGCCTATGGCCGAGAGAAGCCTTCATCCTGTTACAGGGCTACCTCTCAGCCGTGCCAGCCTCACCAACACCAACACTAGCCCATAGACAGAGAAAGCCGGTCAGGGCCAAAGCCCTGCCGGCGAGACTGCTCTACTGCGCTCTTATTGACGAGGGTAAGGACCCGCTGGCCCCCTCTGCCCCTCTACAGGCCAGTGTGGACGATAATCCTGCCCCCCCACGGGCGGCCCCTGTAGAGGTGACCCTTGCCAGGGCTGAGAGAAAGGAGGAGACTGGGGAGATGGCGCAGGCGGAGGAGTCGGAGCATTCGACCAGGGCGGCCCAAATGGGGGCTGCGTCACGGGCTGTCCCCACGAAGCCGCCTGGGAAGCAGTTGAGGGCAGGCGCTGCTCACCAGGGCCAGCAGTTACTGGTCCCCGACCAGCCTCCTGCCGCTGAGCAGCCGCAGCAGCATGAGCGGCGCGGGCCCGCCGATCGTTGCGAATATGTCGCCAGACATAAAGCACGACCAGCACCAGCAAAGCTAGCACGATCACGCCATCGAGACTGTGAAAGAGAGGGGCCAGCGTATCTAGATGATTGCCCAGGACTGTGCCAGCGTAAGCCAAGAGCAGGCACCAGGGCAGCGAACCCAGGAAAGTATAAAGGCAAAAGCGCCCAAACGGCATCTTTGTAATGCCAGCAGGCAGCGAAATGTACGTGCGCACAACGGGCAGCAGACGAGAAAAGAACGCTGTTGCGCTTCCCCACCGTCTAAAGAACTCATCTGCCTTATCAGCATCATGCTGCGAGATAAGAATGTAGCGCCCATATTTGAGCATCAGCGGACGCCCACCAGAGGCTCCAATCGCATAGGCCAGCATCGAACCAAGCAAGCAGCCAAGAGAGCCAGAGAGAGCCACCAGCAGCAGAGCCAACCAGGAGTTCAGCCCAGGAAGCAAGCGGCCCTGAGCGAGCATCACCCCGGCCAGAGGCATAACAATCTCGCTGGGCAATGGAATGCAGCAGCTCTCGATTGCCATCGCCACCACGATCCCCAACAGACCCGTCGAGACATAGAGATTGGTGATCAAGCTGGTCAAAGCCTCGATCAAGTGATTCAGCAAAACACGGCCTCCTTCGTAAGGCAAGCTCCTGCACTTTTGCCCAATCCTAGCACACTCTGCCGACGGACGCCAGGGAGGGAGTACCAACACCTCTTTTGGAGCAGGTCCCTTCCCTGGCCGAGCCGGCCAACCAGCCGGGAGAAGCAGCGCACTCCCCTCCCACCTCTTTTGCCAGGTCCAGTGTGGACTACTTAGTCCTCATCAGGGGTCGGAAAGCGTCGAAGGCGCGAAGAACGGCGGGTGATTGGCTCCTCGGCGAACTGACTCAACTCCGCGCGCAGAGGATCATCTTCATAGAGGTAGGGAGGGCGACGCACGAGAGGATTTCTCAAGCTTCCCGATGGGGAACTACGCAAGAGGCGCTGCTGGCCTGTAGCGCGCGCCCGACCTGAGCTGCCATCGATCTCTACAGCAGATGGGCGAGTCACAGCGCCCTTTCCTGTGTCCCGCAAAGGAGCTAGAGAATCATCATAGACGTCATCAGCCTCAGCGGCCAGCGGTAAATGGCGCCCAGCCCTCTGGGATGGCGCAGTTGTGGCAGAGACAGAGGCGGCGGAGCGCTCCGACTGTGCCAGCGGCTGCGAGCGCTGAGGCTGATGCTGCTGGGTCGAAGCAGGCCTCTGGCCAGCCAAGCTAGAAGAACGGCGCGCCGCCAGCCTTGGCGGTGGCGGCGGAAGCATTGGTGAGACCTCAACGTTCTCCTCGCTGAGAGCCTCCTCTTGCTGGCGCAACGCCTCTAGACGAGCCGTGCGCAGCGCCTCTGCAAAGTATTGACTCTGACGGCGCTGGTTACCAGCTTGAGGGCGGGCCATACCAGGATAGGCTGGTCCCGCGGCTGCAGGGGGAAGGCGATACCCTCCCGGCCCCAGCGGAGGCTGGGCGCGGAGACCCTCGATGCGCGTCTGTGGCTGAAGCGCGGAGGAGTTGCGTCCAGTCGAGCGCGTCTGTAAAGGAACAGAAGAGGGGGAACGAGCCGGAAGCTCTCGTGATAATGAGCGAGATAGACGTGATGAGAACGGGGCGGAAGCAGGCCCCCGACCACGCACCATCTCCTCTTCTGGTTCCTCATCATCAAAGGTCACATATCCACTGTTGGAATCACTCTCCTCCTCTCCCTCAGCAAAGACCCACTCTTTTCCCTCATCCAGCAACTCTTCGTCAGCAGCAACCTGTGTATAGCGGGTTTGACCTCGCCAGGCCTCCCCAGCAAGCAGGGCCGGATGAGCAGTATGAGGGGAGGCAGGAGGAGGCGACTGACGTGTTGTTTCGAGAGCCATGCGAGTCTGTAACTCAGCCCGAAGATACTCATCATGGCGACGAGAGAGAAAAGAGAAGAGAGAGAGGGAGATGGGGATACTAAGCAGCAAGGCTGCCAATCCGCCTATCAGGCCACCAAGCACCCAGGAATTCAGCGTATTCCCGAACCACAGGACCACGGCAGCTGCAGCAACCAGCACGAAAGCCACGGCGGCGGCTCTCATAGGAAGTATATCCTTTCAAACAGAAGTTCTCCTCAGTACGAGCAAGAGCATGATGAAAAAAGAGCATGGCCTGCCCAGGAAGAGCCATGCCTCCCTTCTCAAAAACCCGGCCTGGGTATGAGCTTATCATCTTTAGTGACAGTATAACAGCGACAGGATTTCTTGGCAAGAAGCGCTCTAGCAGCCGCGCATAGGAGAGGGAGGGAAGAGAGCCAGGCCCAGCTGAGCAGGCCCAGCTGACCAGCCGAAAGGACGGGAAAGGGATGACGGTGGCCAACCAATCAGTCAGGCCGCGCCAAAGCAGCATCGTCCTATACCAGGCGGAGAAAGAGGACGCCGCACGGCAGGATATGCGCGTCCTCAAGCCACACTCTACTCAACTCAGGAGGAGGCCTCAGCTACTCTGCGGAGGAGAAAGCCTTTGAAGCCTTTCAGGTTAACAGGGAACAGAGAGGAGGGCCAGGAGCCAGGAGTTAGAGCGCGGTCTACGCACAGACAAGACCAGGCCCAAGGCGGGCGAGAGCAAAAGCAGCTCAAGCGGCACGTCCGGGGCCACCATAGTGGCGAACGATGGCAATCACCTTGCCCTGAATCTCCCACTCACGATCCCACTCATCGCGCGGGATATAGATCGGCTCCAGTTCAGCATTGGCCGGCTGCAGACGGACCTGCTCCTTCTCTAAGAAGAAGCGCTTGAGCGTCGCTTTACCGGGTGTTCCCTCCACCAGGTGGACCGCCACCACGATATCGCCGTTCTCGCAAGTGCGCTGGCGCTTAATGACCACATAGTCGCCGTCGCAAATATGGTCCTCAATCATCGACTGGCCGCGGACAACCAGAGCAAAGCTGCTTTCGGGATCGACGCCATGCCCCACTTCGATCGTCTGGTCTGGCTCAGAGAAAATCTCGATCGGCTCGCCAGCGGCGATCGTTCCTTCGACAGGAATGCCCCAGGGGTGCCTGGTCAGCTTAATGCCACGACTCTTCTTAGCTTCACGGACGATGTAGCCGCGCTTCTCCAACATGCTCAGGTGATAGTCGACGTGGCCAGTGCTGGCGATCTTCATGGCCTTGCCGATCTCTCGATTCGTCGGCGGCATCCCCTCCCGACGAATGTAATTCACGATGAATTCCAGCATGCGCCGCTGGAACTCGCCTAGTGGCTCAGGCATAATCGAGGTTCCTGCCTTTCTTCAAAAACCCGTTCAGCGAACTTCGTCGCTCTCAAGAGTAGAACGGCTATTCGAGTCAATGATATCAGACAGGGCAAGACAAGTCAAGCTTTTTCTCGAACGTATTTTCGGAACAGTTTTTCAGGGGCGATCACGAGCGAGCGGAGGTGCATCCAGGGAGAGGAGGACCCTTGGAATAGGCGCCAGTCTTTGCTATACTATCGGACGAGGGGAGATGATGGCGGGTCGTAGCCAGGTAGCGCCTGCTCCTTTCCTGTCCTGACCGTAGCCAGCGAGAGAAGGGCAAGCGATTTGCGCCAGACCCGTAGGTAGATGTACAATAAAGGCGTCGAACACTCGCGGAACCGGCCATGAAAGAGGGAGTCAGAGACACATGGTTGAAATGACAGTCGAGAGTGTACGCATAAATCTAGCGACACAGCAACGAGTAGTCATTTTAAAGGCGCTAAGGCAGGAGCGTTATCTCTTCATCTGGATAGCGCATGCGGAAGCCTACGCGATTGCGATCGAACTCCAGGGAGCCAGCTCCCCACGGCCTTTGACCCACGACCTGCTCAAGAATGTGATCACTGAGCTGGGCGCAAAGATTATGAGCGTCGTGATCTCCGACCTGATCGACGATATCTTCTACGCCCGCATTATCCTGGACGCCGATGGCAGACACGTGGAGATCGATGCCCGCCCAAGCGACGCGATCGCGCTGGCTATTCGCGCCAAGGCTCCGATTTACGTCGAGGAGAGCGTGCTGGAGCGCGCTGGTGTCACGCCTGAGACGAGTGAGGAGCAGAGCCTGCCTAAGACCCCTCCGAAGAAGGAGCCGGAGCCGGATAACCTGGAGGCTTATCGCGACTTTATCAATAGCCTCGATGTGCTGGACGAGTTCGGTAAGGACTGATCCCGCCTGCCGCCCCGCCACAGCTTCCGCCGGCTCGCTGTGCTGCATTGGGTCCCGCTCTCCGCTTGCTTAAAGCCACCACTGTGGCCAGGCAATGCTGCGAGGAGAGCAACCCGGCGCTTTGCCTTCCTCAGCCGACAGCCAAGCACCAGACACGCTGCTCCGGCAAGGAAGTTATGACTCTCTTTCCGTGAACTTGCCTTCTCTTGGCAGCGCAACGGCTGAGCGCGCTTCTTTATAAATATCGTGACAATCGATCGCTCTCGGAGCGATCTTGCTCAATTGTATATTTAATAACATAGCATAAAAGGGGCAAAAAAGGTGTGAATCCTGATCGGCGTCGCGAGAGGATGCCTCTGGCCCTCCCGTGACGCTCGCGGGGCTGATGCCTTTGGTTTCCTCTTGCTCCACAATGGCCTCTACGGTCTGCTGAGCAGCTTCAGAACGAGCAGGATCGGCAGAGGGTCCGACTGTGGTCACGTCTCTATCCTGCCAGCCTTGATGGCCAGGTCCTCCACTTTGCTCCGGCTGGTGCTCATGTTCTCTGCTGGAGTGCTCTCAGTGCAGTTTCCCTGCAGCTTTCCTGTGCCGTAGTAGACTGATCTTGCTCCTTCGCTCGAAACAAAGGCCTCTTTTTGGCAACAACGGACCGGCCAGCGAGCGTTTCTCCGCCAGCACTGTTGTCCTGCTCTCGTCGAGTTCACCAGGCTCTTACGCTCTATTGCCAGGTATGGTACAATGGGGCCGTTCTTAGCCGAGAAAGAGGAGAGCCTATCGTCGCCTATGACACAGTCCGACGTGCCAATGCAGGAGGAGCAGCCACAAACGCAAACTGCCGCTGCTCCACGGTTACGCTTTGCCCCAAGCCCAACGGGCTTTCAGCATATCGGCGGTTATCGGACCGCCCTCTTCAGCTGGTTATTTGCCCGCCACTGTGGCGGCACTTTTATCCTGCGCATCGAGGATACCGATCTGAGCCGCACGGTTGAGGGGGCCGTAAGCTATCTGATCGAGGGCCTCAAGTGGCTCGGGCTGGATTACGACGAGGGTCCAGTCGTCGGCGGCCCGTATGGTCCTTATTATCAGACACAGCGCAAGGCCCTCTATCAGCAGTATGCTCATCAGCTGATCGCCAGCGGCCATGCGTACCGCTGCTATTGCACGCCCGAACGTCTGGAGCAGATGCGCAAGGGGCAAGAGGCTCAAAAGCTTCCTCCCCGCTATGATCGCCGCTGCCGCTTTCTGAGCGCTGAGGAGCGCGCTGCCTTCGAGGCCGCTGGCCATAGCTGGACGGTGCGCTTTGCAATGCCCTTAGACGGCGAGACCGTGGTCCATGATGAGCTGCACGGCAATATTGTTTTCAAAAATGCTGACCTCGACGATGCCGTCATCCTGAAATCGGATGGTTATCCAACCTACCATCTGGCGAATGTCATCGACGACCATCTGATGGGGATTACGCATGTCTTACGCGGCGAAGAGTGGATCGCCAGTGCCCCGCGCCACGTGCAGATTTATCAGGCGCTGGGCTGGGAGCCACCCCTCTTCTATCATCTCCCCAATGTTCTGGGAAAAGACAAGAAGAAGCTGAGCAAGCGCCACAATGCCCCCTCCTGGGATACGTTGCAGAAACAGGGGTACCTCCCCGAGGCGGTTTTCAATTTCCTGGCGCTCCTCGGCTGGGCCTACGACGATAAGACGGAGATTTTCAGCCGCGAGGAGCTGATCCGCGTCTTTACGCTGGATCGCATCGGTGTCTCGGGGGGAATCCTCGATCCCGATAAGCTAACCTGGATGAATGGCGTCTATATCCGTCAGCTACCTTTGGAGGAATTGACAAGACGCACCTTGCCTTATCTTGAGCGCCCAGCTGCCGCAGGTGGCCTGCCCGATAGTGTGCCCCGCCCTCTGGACTTCGCTTATACGCAGCGTGTGCTTCAGCTGGAGCAGGAGCGGATGAAGACCCTGGGGGAAGCGGCCCAGATGGTCGACTTCTTCTACGTCGATGCGTTGCACTACGATACGACTCTGCTGGTACAGAAGCAGATGGACGCCGCCGGTACCCGCGCGGCGCTTGAACGCACACGCGAGATCCTGGCCTCTCTCGATCGCTGGGAGCACAGCTCTCTCGAGGAGCCGTTGCGCGCCCTGGCTGCGACGCTTGGACTGAAAACTGGCCAGCTCTTCGGGGCCATTCGTGTGGCTATCAGTGGGCGCACGGTCTCACCTCCGCTCTTCCAGACTATGGAAGTGCTGGGCCGCCAGCGCACATTGCAACGTCTTGATCAGGCCATCGCCCGCCTATCTTGACCTGCCCTGCAGCCAGGTCTGGAGATACCCGGTCTCTGGAGCAGGTCGACGTTTCGCTAGCTGTCCTTGCCTCGGGGATATGTTTCTATGTCCGCCAGCAGGCCAGCCGACGACCCTTTTTGCGAGCCAGGCCAGGGAGGCAGGTTAGTCCCGTGATTAATCGCGATTATATTCTGAGATTGATCGAGCAGTTCAGCCGCGTTCTCGCACGTGTGCTCTTCTTACGTCGGGCTAACCAGCATCAGGAAGCGCTCATCCTCATTGATGAGCTTTTCCGGCAGACGTTAGGCTTGAACTCCGACTTCTTGCTGACGATCCCCGAGGAGATGCTCCTGGCCCTGGTGAAGCGGATCGACCTGCTCGATGTCGGGAAGTGCCTCTGGATAGCGCTTCTGTTCAAGCTGGAAGGCGATACCTATCAGGATCTGCAGCGCTACGAGGAGAGTTTTCCTCGCTATCAGCGCTCACTACGCCTCTTTCTGGAGGCAGTTCTGCTGGAGCAGAATCCGCGCCATTCTGACTTCTTTGCCGAGATTGAGGAGCTGCTGACGCTGCTGAGTCGCTATGAGCTGCCCGCCTCGCTGCTGACACGGATCATGCTCTACTATGAGAAAACTGGGCGCTATGGCCAGGCCGAGGACGCCCTCTTCGAGGCTCTGGAGGCCCCCGATAGCAGCGACGAGATTTTTGAGCAGGGGCTGGCCTTCTACGCTCGCTTACAGGGGAAGAGCGATGTCGAGCTGCGAGCAGGCAATTTCTCGTCCGAGGAGATCAAAGAAGGACTGGCAGAGCTGCACCGCTGGCAGACAGCCCGCCGTTTTCCCCCTTTGGGAGAGTGATGAAACAGGCAGGGCCGTTGACCGCCGACTCGCTCCGTTTCTTGCGTCGGCTGGTTCCCCAGTGCTGTTCGTGAGGTGAGAAAATGTCGCTAGTAGAGACGCCTAAGCAGTCGCTGACCTCCGCCACCTATCCACGTTCGACAGTGGCCACTACCTGGCGCTGGCTCTGGCCTGATGTGCTGATCCGCATTGTTCCTCTGAGCGGGGTCCCCCTGCTCTGGCTGGTTTTCTCTCATCTGCCACCCGCGGAGCTGGGTCTGAGTTTGCCAGTGGCACTTGGGGCAGAGCTGGCCCTCGGGCTGGGTCTGGGCAGCCTGATGGCCCTGCTGGCCATGCTCTACCGTAGCTTGATCGTGGGACCGCGCTTTCAGCGTCCAACCCCTGGCGACCATCTTCTCCAGGCCTGTTACTACCTCTTCATTAATGCTCCAGCGGAAGAAGTCTTCTTCCGCGGCTTTCTGCTACGCCTGGTCTGGCAATGGACAGGCTGGCTCGGCTGGGGCTGGCTGATCAGTACGCTAGTATACACGCTGTACCACCGCCTGGGGGGCTGGAACTGGCGCAGCATTGCAGGGGTAGGCCTGGCGGGCATGGTCTTTAGCACCCTCTACGTACTCCAGCCCACCCCGCCATCGCTCCTGAGCGTGGTCATCGTACACGGTCTCACCACCTGCGGCTTTCTGAGCTGGGGCGATGAGTTCCTCTATCAGCGCTGGCGTCGCCGCCACAGCCAGAATCTGCCTCCAGCTAATGACTGAGGGAGAGCAAAGACCCGACTCACACCCGACCGACCCCAAGAAGCTTTCTGGATCTGTCCAACGCTTGACCAGCGCCTCCCCTTTCGATCGCTGCGAGGTCGTTCAGATCTGTTAACCTCAGCCTGTCTGACAGCCTTCGCCCTCTCTCACATGGAGAACAAGGAAGCAGGCCAAGCAGGCCACGAGCGCACAGTCAGCCCGCTTTTGAAGCGGACCAATCGCTGCAGGCCCGTTCGTTCGAAGGTATAGTGCTTTCTCCCCCGATTGGGCCGCTTCTAGATCGGTGGCTTCCCTTGCAGGGAGAAAGTATGATATCCTTGACTCGCCAATCAAGCTAGTCTCTACCTTATCGGTTTGGAGGTTCATTCGTTGAGAGTCGTTGTCACTGGTGGAGCGGGTTTTATCGGCTCCCATCTGTGTAGACGCCTGCTAGAGGTCGGCCATCATGTACTCTGCGTGGATAACCTGATCACTGGATCAGAGAGAAATATAGCCGAATTGCGCCATTATCCCCGTTTCGCTTTCCTCTATCATGATGTTACTCAGCCCTTTGCTTTTGAGGCTGACGCAATTTTTCATTTGGCCAGCCCGGCTAGTCCCGTGGGCTATATGGAGCATCCGATCGAGACCATCCTGGTCAATAGCCACGGCACGTACTTGCTGCTGGAGGAGGCCAGGCGCCAGCAGGCCCGCTTCCTGCTCGCCTCTACCTCGGAGGTCTATGGTGATCCGCTAGAGCACCCGCAGCGTGAAGACTACTGGGGCCACGTCAACCCGATCGGACCACGCGCCTGCTACGATGAAAGCAAACGGCTGGGCGAAACACTGACAATGGAATTTTATCGCCAATACCAGACGGATGTCCGCATCGTGCGCATCTTTAACACCTATGGCCCCAACAGTCAGCCAGACGATGGACGCATGATTCCGAACTTCATTACTCAGGCGCTCAAAAATGAGCCGCTGGCTATTTATGGCGACGGCAGCAAGACACGCAGCATTTGCTATGTCAGCGACCTGGTCGAGGGGTTGATGCTGGCCATGTTCCAGCCACAGACAACTGGAGAGGTTTTCAACCTGGGCAATCCTGAAGAGCACACAGTCCTGGAATTTGCCCAGACCATTATCCGACTCTGTCATTCCTCATCCCCCATTGTCTTCGAACCAGCCCGCGTCGATGACCCCGAACGACGCCGCCCCGATATCTCTAAGGCCTGCCGCTTGCTGGGCTGGCGCATTACTGTCCCAATGGAGGAGGGATTGCGACGAACAATAGAATGGTTTAGTAAGGAACAAAGTTCCCTCTCGGCGATCCCCTGACAAGCGCTCGCCTTGAGAGGAGCAGCTGCAACCATGACAGCATTTGGCACATCATGAGAAGCTTTAGCATCTTGACAAGAGAAGCCGGGGCTACCGTTTCTTCCCCTGCGCGTGTGGGAGCAGCTTTGCGCTCCCCCCTGACAGCGGCTAACGCCATTGGTCTGCTAGGGGCAGCTTTAGCTCTCGGCTGTTTGTTCATGCTGCCCGCACCGTGGAACATCCGTCTTCCGCTCTATCTGATCCTCAGCATTTGGGTTCTGCTCCGCCCCCAGGTCGCGCTCTACCTGCTCCCGCTCAGCGTCCCCTGGGGAGCGCTTGACTACATTGGCCTGGGCCCGCTTCGCCTCAATAGTACCGATATCCTCGTCATTCTCCTGGCTGCCGCCTGGCTAGCAGGCCATGTCTTGCGCAGCGGTCACCAAAGCGGCGGACCAGGTCGCTACGAGCGGCAGGCTATCCCGCCACTGCTGCTGGTGGGATTGGTAACGCTGCTGATGAGCATGCTTGTTTCGCTGACTGTGGCCATAAGTGTGAAGTCAAGCCTGAAAGAGATCTTTAAATGGATCGAGGTCCTGATCATTGTTGTAGCAGGCAGTGGTTATATTCGGACGCGGCGTCAGGCCTGGACAATCGTGGTCTTCAGCCTGCTGGCAGCGCTCTCGCAGGCAGCCCTTGGCTACTATCAGGAACTGTTCAACATTGGCCCTAGCAGCTTCGTGCGCGGTGAGAGCCTGCGCGTCTATGGCACCTTTAATCAGCCCAATCCCTATGCTGGCTACATCAATCTCTCGTTGACTATCGCTCTAGCTCTGGCCATTACCAGCAGGAAGAAAGAAACTCGCTGGTTGGCCGCCGGCGCGAGCGCTCTGCTGGCATTGGCCGAGTTCTTTAGCCAGTCACGCGGAGGTTGGCTGGCCCTTCTCACCGCCAGCCTCTTCATCTTACTCGTGGGCCTGCCCAGCCTGCGCCCGTTTTGGCGCGTGCTCATTGTCGGTTTCTGGGCACTGGTCGAGAGCATTTTAATTGGTATTATACCGCAGCATCTCTTTAATCCGTTATTAAATTTTATTGGAGTCAATGATATCTCCTTCACCCATCCGACCGCTCAGCAGTATGCGACAGCGGAGCGACTGGCCCACTGGCTGGCAGGGATTCACATGTTTCTTGACCACCCGTGGCTGGGAGTAGGCATCGGGAACTATGGAGATGCCTATCCGCACTACACGGTTGGCATTTTCGTCATCCCTCTCGGTCATGCCCACAACTATTTCATCAATGTCGCCGCCGAGATGGGCCTGCTGGGTCTGATGGCCTACACTTTCTTTGTCCTTGTCATTGCCGGGCTAAGCGCTCGTGTCTACCATCGCCTGCGCCGCGCCTCCCGCGAGCTGGCAGCCAGTCTGGCAGCTAACCGGAGATTGAGCGTCTCCGCGCTTCGCTGGCATCAACGGCTTGAGCGCATCGGCGATGACCAGGCCCTGGCCTTGGGGATTGTGGCCGCGCTCCTGACGGTCCTCGTGCACAACATGGTCGATAATCTCTACGTGCAAGGAATGGCCAATCTCATGGCGCTTCTGTTGATTGTTCTGCTTCGTTTGGAGCGCCTGGCGCTGGCGGAGAACCAGCAGCCAGGGCCGAAGGAAAGTAGCCCTACACGGGCAGACATCCAGAGCGCGCCAGCATTGACCGCGCGTACGTGACCTGGCGAGCGGTCTCTGCGTTTAGCAGAAAAGGAAGCGCCTGGTCAGGGAAGGCAGAAGAGAGACCCGCCGTCTCGAAGATGGAGCAAAGACAGAATCTCGAGTAAATAGGCTTACTGGCAGTAAGCAGAGCCGGCCCCCAGACCGGGTGGCGAGAGAGAGGAGGCCCCAACCAGGCAGGTCGTCCATTGGGAGAAGCGCGCTTCTGCCTTGAGAGAGCACGGCGGGAAGCTCTTCCTTCCGCAGATAAGGGCGGTTTTTGCCAGGCTCCAGCGCCCGAAGTCCGAGGACGCTCTGCGCTTCAGCATCTGCCTGCTCCTTTCCCGAGAGGCCCGCTACACATGAGGTGCATTTGCCCACCAGGGAAGGAGCAGAGCAGGTGAGCCAGCAATGAGCGGGCAGCCGGGTAGGGCATTGGTGGCCAACCATAAGTACATAGAGGAGAAGGATCTCCGAAGGAGTCTGCACTGATGAGTCAGTGGTTTCAGCATGGCAAGGATGAGGCCGAGAAAGAGGGCCCAGGCCGCGCTCTAGAACAGACGGCGCTCTTTCAGGAAGGGGCGGTCAGCGAGGCCCCTCTGACGATTGGTGGACAAGACGAGCAGCCCATTACAACAGAGCAGCTCTCGCTTGGTAAGCGTTTGCTGAATTGGCGTACCATTGTGCCCCTGGTCGTTGTGCTGCTGGCCCTGCTGATCTTCTTAAGACAAGAGAAGATCAGCCTCCAGCAGACCTGGCTGGCTATTCAGGCGGCGAATCCTCTCTTTTTTGCCCTGGCCTTCGTGATCTACTATCTCTCTTTCCCCCTGCGAGCCTGGCGCTGGCGCGTTCTGCTGCAGAATGCCAGCCAGGGAGCAAAGATTGATATGCGCCTGCCGCCTTTCTGGAAGCTGGTTGAGATTGTCTATATCTCCTGGTTTGCCAATGCCCTGGTGCCAGCCAAGCTTGGCGACCTCTATCGGGCTTATCTGCTGCGCCAAGAGAGCGGCTTCTCAGCCACGCGCACCTTCGGCACAGTGCTGGCAGAGCGCCTGCTCGATCTCGTCGTGCTGCTCTGTCTGTGCATCCCGGCAGTGATGATTAGCCTCCATGAGCGTATGCCCTGGCAGGTGCGTTTCGGGCTGATCGTGACCTTGGTGGCTGTGCTGGTGGGCATCGCTGCCCTGGGACTACTGCGATGGCTACATGAGCCGATTGGGAAGCGCATCCCGAGACATCTGCGCGGCTACTATGAGCACCTCCAGGGAGGCATCCTCGGCTCCTTCCGCCATTTGCCAACCCTGGGCCTGTTGACCCTGGCCATCTGGAGCTGTGAGGCGCTACGCTTCTTCTTCGTGGTCCTGGCATTGCAACTGCTGCAAGGTCCTTTGCTGCACCTGTTGGCAGCGGCGATCTTGATCGCCCTGGTCGAGGCCCTGCTGACAGTGATTCCCTTCACAGGGGGCGGCGTGGGCCTGGTCGAAGGGGGAATGATCGCCATGATCGCGCTCTTCCGCCCCCATGCTACTAGCCTGGCTCTGGCAGCCATCGTGCTCGACCGCACTATCAGCCTGCTCAGCATTCTGGTGCTCGGCTTTCTCATCTTCTTCATCGCCTTCGGGAGACAAACAGCAAAGCAGTCCCTAGATGCTTGACAGAGCCATCTCGCCAGTCTTATAATCTCCCCGTAGGCCCGCGGGATGGCTTAAACGGACATCAAGACTGCAAGGGCTCCGCTCTGACCGTCTTCAGCCAAATAGCTAGGCAGAGGAGCCCTCACCCCCACAATCCGTTTGGGGCTGCGTCCAGGCAAACACGCCAACGCAGACACAATGGCTAACACCATCTCGAAACCAGGCCGAGAGGGGGGGGAGTCCTGCTGTCGGAAGTCAAGGTTAGCGAAAATGAACCGTTCGAGGCTGCGCTGAAACGCTTCAATCGTAAGATCCAGCAAGACGGCATTCTCGCCGAGGCGAGACGCCGAGAGCATTACGAGAAGCCAAGCGTGAGGCGCAAGAAGAAGGAAGCAGCAAAGCGTCGCAAGACAGCTCGTAAAAATAAGTAGTCCGTAACCCCTGTCGGATTACACTTGAGCACTTGATACCCTGCAGAGCAACTATAGAGTTGCACGCACCGGAACAACCTACAGGGATTAATAAGACAGAAAGACCAAGCAGAAAATACATGCGAAAGACAGGTGTTTTTCCGACAGGGGTTTCTTTTTGGCGCGCCACTGGCTCCATTGGTAGCCTGCTCTCTGCACCGGCGCAGGCCCGTTCTGCTTTACTCAGGCCATCTGCTTTCGCCTCTGCAAGACAACTCGTTCGTTGTGGCTGGCTCAAGCAGGTGAGCCAGCAAGCAAGCCGGAAGAAAGCACACTCCAACGAGAGCGCCAGGCAAGCTGCTACCTGGATTACTGCAAAGTTCCTGCCATAATGAGGGGCCTTATGGACGAACAGCTGTCGCAAGTTGTTGACCTGTATGTCACGCTGGAAGATCTGGCACTGAAGCGCTCGTTCGATGAGGCACTGGCCTCGGTCGATCTGGATGCTTTCGCCCGCCGCGCCCTGCTGGAGGCCGGGGTACACCAGCCAGTGATGTTTACGCTGATGGTCACCGACGACGCCACGATCCAGGAGATGAATAATCAGTACCGCCAGCAGGATAAGCCAACTGATGTGCTCTCTTTCCCGCTCCTTGATCAGCCGCTGGTCGAGGCCCCCGCTGAGTTGCTCTGGCAGCCGCCCGAGCAGGCTGCCGACCTGGCGTCCGAGGCTGCCGCCCCCACTCCTCCACCATTCGTCACCCCCCCAGGCCAGCCGACCAACCTGGGCGATATCGCTATTTCCTGGCCCACCGTGCTCCGTCAGGCCGCCGCCGCCGGTCATAGCCCCCGACAGGAGTTCCTCTATTTGTTAGCTCATGGCATCCTCCATCTGGTCGGCTACGATGATCAGACGCAAGCCGGCTATGAGACAATGGTGCGTAAGCAGGAGGCAATCCTGACGGCCACAGGGGAACGTGTTGGCGGCTTATGAGCGAGTTGAGCGATCCCAGACGCCTGGCTCGCAGCGCCTGGGGCCGTTTCCTGGCCGGCTTCACCTACGCCTTCAGGGGCCTCTGGTACGCCTTACGCACCCAGCGCAACTTTCGCGTTCATACCGGCGTTGCCTTGGTGGTTATTGCTGCCGCTTTGCTTTTGCACCTCTCGCCCATCGAACTTGCACTGGTAGCAGTGGCCATCGGCAGCGTCTTCACGAGTGAGCTGCTGAATACTAGCCTCGAGCTGTGCCTTGACCTGCTGCATCCCGAATACCATCCCCTGGTGAGGGCCGCCAAGGACGTGGCCGCCGGGGCCGTCCTACTGAGCGCCTTACTCGCTGTGGCAATTGGGATCTGCGTCTTCGGGCCGCATCTCTGGACCTGGTGGCTGAGCCTGCAACACTAAGTCAGGGGATGGTCGCCTCTCTTTCTCGCTCGCGCTCTTTCTGCTCCCCTTTTTCCAGCCTGGCAGAGGCGTTCACCTTCTTCGTTCCCCAGCCTCTTCTCTAGGCCCCGACACGACAGGCCCAGCAGATCAGGCTTGTCAGATACTTGACAGATCGCAAGGGAGATTGCTATCATCAAAGATGAAGGTGCGGACCACCCTCTTACCTCCGTAGTCGGTGGTCTGCGTCGATCCTGCGCCCGTAGTTCAGTTGGATAGAACAGCGACCTTCTAAGTCGCCTGTCGCAGGTTCGAGTCCTGCCGGGCGCGCTTTATTTGCCGCATAAAGGAGAGGGAACAGATCTCGACTGGCTTAGAGGCCAGCCGGTCTTCTCCTCTCCTTTTTTCCTTACCGGCGGAGCTGATCCCTGAGCAAAGGAGGCAGTCAGGGAAATTTTTTACAGTTTCCTGACAGTTTCTTGAGCATCAGCCCCTATAGTTAGCGAAGGGGAAAGAGTGTGTGCACCTCCGCCGACCTGAGAGAGACCTTTGCGACCCGGCGCCCGGTTGACGATACGCTGAGGCGAGCGCCTGGAACAGAGGACGGAGAGGTCCGGCTAGCAGCGCAGCATCCCAATCTCGTGCTGATGCTGCTGCTACTCTCTGTGGCTCTGGTCTGGCCAGCTAACCCATTCCCGCGAAGGGAGATAATCTGTGCATTGTGATCCATGCTCCAGATGCCCCGCGTCCGGATGGTTGCGCTTTGGTCTGCTCGTCGAGCTGATAGCCGCTATCATCTTCGTAGTCACTGGCTGCAGCACAGGCAACCCATCAACGGCGATGAGTAATTCACCAGCGCCAACACCCCGGCAGGTACTTCTCCTGCCCAACGTGGGGACCCAGGACCTCAATTATCTTGATCCCGCCCAGGAGCCAGATGCCAACGATCCAGCCCAAGGACCCGATCTAAACTCGGCACTTGCGCTGAGCATGCTCTACAGCGGTCTGGTGCGGACTGACAAGGACTTGAATGTGATCCCCGATCAGGCCACCTGGGAAATCTCCCCCGATGGACGCATCTATACCTTTCACCTGAAATCGAACATTGCTTTTTCGGACGGCACCCCAGTCACAGCAGCTACCTATGCCTATGCTCTGACACGCGCGCTGCTGCCCGAGGTGAAATCTCCTCTGGCCGCGGTCCTGGAGAAACCAATCCTGGGAGCAAGCGCTGTCAGCAGCGGCAAGAGTCGGGTCCTGAGCGGCGTCCAGGCGGTCGACCGCTATACGCTGCGCATTACTCTGACACAACCAACTCCCTATTTCCTGGCTTCGCTCACGAATGAACTCTTTTTCCCTGTCAATCAACAGTTGATCGAGCGCTATGGCCAGAGTGGCTGGACCGAGCACGCCGCCGGCAACGGCATCGGCTGCGGGCCATTTATGGTGAAAGCTTGGGAGCATAATGTCAAAATGATCCTGGTCCCGAATCCGCACTACTATGGGGCCCGCCCGCGCCTGAGTGAGATCGATATGATTTTTGTCAACGACCCGGCCACCGCTTATCAGCAGTACCGTGCCGGGCAGTTCAGTCTGATCTGGAACATCCCTCAGAGCGATCTTGCAGCAGCTCGTGGCCTGGCCGGCTTTGTTTCTAGCCCGCAGCAGGAAACAGACATGCTCTTCTTCAACACACGTATGCCCCCCTTTGATAACGCTACGGTGCGCCAGGCTTTCGCCTATGCGCTGGATAGAACCACGCTGGTGCAGACGCTCCTCAAGGACGCCGCGATCTCAGCCCCGACGCTGATTCCACCCGGTCTGCCCGACTATCAAACGGACTACCAGGGACTGCCGTTCGACCCCGAGAAGGCGCGTGAATTGTTGCACTCGGTCTATCCCGATACGGCTCTGATGCCACCCATTGTGCTGACCTATCCGACCGCGCTGCTCTCGCGCAGCGAGGCCAACGCCCTCTGCAATATGTGGTCAAGCGTTTTCAACATTGTTGTTAAACCCCTACCAGTCGAGCTGAATGCCTACACCGATGAGCTAAGCCAGCACCAGATCCAGCTCGGCTTCATTCAATGGTACGCGCTCTACCCCGATCCCCATAACTGGCTGGCCCCTAACTTGCTTTCGGGCGCTCTCCATAATGAGTCGCGCTGGCAAAACTCAGCCTTCGATCAACTGATCGCACAGGCCGATCAAACGAGCGGAGAGGATCGTTTTGCTCTCTATCAGCAGGCAGAGCAGCTGGCCCTCGAAGAGGCCGCCGTGCTGCCCCTGGACCATGAGACCATCAACGCCGTTATCCCCCCTTGGGTACACGGGATAAGCCTCAACGCTCGTGGTCTCTACGTGGAGGATTGGTCACAGGTCTATCTCTCCCCTCACTGAGAATAGCCTGCCAGCAGGCGGTCGGCAGGAACCGGCGCAAGAGCCATAGGACGAAGATAGCCCAGAAAGGTTTGTGATGGCTGCCTCGACTGGGATCGAGGCAGCCATCAGACTCTCATCACGCTCTCACTCTCAGACAGCCCTCAGTATGATCCTAGCCGTCTTCCCTCTCCCTGGCTTCTGCTACCCACCACCGCCCAAGGCACAGCTATGTCCCAGGAGCGGGGGAGGCGAAGCGCTCGGGACCACAGGCCAATAGCAGGGGAGAGCGCCGTCCCGAGCAAAGCAAGTCGCTGACTAGCTGACCGGTGAGGGCGCTTAGCATCACCCCGACGCTGCCGTGCCCCGTGGCCAGAATGACATTCTGCCAGCCGGGGAGAAGGCCCACGATCGGCAAGCCATCAGGCGTGGCCGGTCGCAGTCCAGCCCAACTGCCTTCAACCGTGGCTTCGGCCAGGGCCGGCACCAGGCGCCGCGCCTGTGCGAGCAGCCAGGCCACTCCCTCGGCAGTCACGCAGACCTCGAAACCGGCCTCTTCGCGCGTCGCCCCAACCGTCAGCGAGCCATCCCGCCGCGGAATAAGGTAGATGGCCCGGCCAAAAAGAAGATGATGGAGCGCTGGCAGCCCCTCCGGCGGTCGCAAACTCAGAAGCTGCCCCCGCACTGGCCTCACCGGCACCCTGCAGCCCAGCCAGGCGCAGCACTGGGCACTCCAGGCACCCGCTGCAATCACTAGAGAGCCACAGCCAATCTCTTCACCAGTCTTCGTCTGGACCGCTAGCACTCGCCCGGCGCGCTGGCGCAGACCACACACTTCGCAGCCTTCGTAGCAACGAGCCCCGGCTCGACGAGTAACCCAGGCCAGCCCCTTGAGCAGCTCGCTAGCCCTCAGCTGCCCCTCTTGGGGAGCATACACAGCCCCCTCAACCTCAGCACTGAGCAGCGGCTCCTGCCGTCGCGCCTCTTCCCCATTGAGCCAGCTCAGTTGTAAACCCAGCGGCTGCCAGCGATCTAGCCGCCGCTGCAGACGCGCTACTGCTCGCCCCTCACAGGCCAGGCGCAAGGCCCCAGGTCGCTCAAGCTCGATCTGAAGGCCGCTGCTTTCCTCCAACTCGGCCACCAGCTTTGGCAGGGCCGACCAGCCCGCGAGCAATAACGAGGCCAATGGACCTGGCCCATTGAGCGGGCCGAGCGGAGCAAGTAGGCCAGCTGCTACAGCGGAGGCCCCAGCTCCTACTCTGGCCCGCTCCAGAAGACAGACGTCAACCCCAGCCTGACGTAGATAGTAGGCAATCGACCAACCAATGACGCCAGCCCCAATAATGACGACCTCTGCCTGATCAGACATAGGCTTTTCTTCCTTTCCAGACCACTCGTCTGTGCCGCCCAGGTTAGGAAGAAGTATTATAGCCTCTTTCTCCAGCCAGCGCATAGTCCCGGCGTTTCGGCAAGCAGATCAATTCTCTATTGTAGAGGTATATAATGTTAAATAATCTCTACAGTTTATAACAACTTGATATACTGTTAGCTTGCATTAGTGTTTTAAAATAAGTAAGGGATGGGAAACCAGAGACCACCGAATGAAAGTTCAGCGGTGTATTCAAACAGGTTTCCCTCTTAAAAAGGTCAGCAGTAAGGAGGAAGGACGACATGTTCTTTCACGTACAGAAGCTCATCAACGAGATTGTGCCAGACGAACCTGATCCGGCAGCAGCCAATGCACTGCAGGAGGGGTTAGGTGGGCAATTTGGTGAAATGCGCACAATGATGCAATATTTGTTCCAGAGCTTCAACTTCCGCGGCAAGGCCAAGCCCTATCTCGACCTGATCCAGGGCATTGGAGTTGAAGAGATCAGCCACGTCGAGCTGATTGCCACCACCATCAACCATCTCCTGGACGGTTCGCCGCGCTACCGGGGAGAGATCCCAGCCAATGGAGCTACCCCGCTCAACATCGCTCTCAAGGAGGGCAACATTCACCACTTTCTGGTTGGAGCCCAGGGAGCGCTGCCCATCGATGCCGCCGGCAACCCCTGGTCAGGCTCCTACGTCTACAGCAGCGGCAACCTGGTACTCGACCTGCTCAACAACCTGGTGCTTGAAGCCACCGGGCGGCTTCAGAAATGTCGTCTCTACGAGATGACGAACAACAAGACCGCGCGTTCCACGATCGCCTATCTGATCGTGCGTGACGAGGTGCACGAGAAAGCCTATGCCAAAGCGCTTGAGACGCTTGGAGTCCAATGGGGCAAGATCCTGCCCATTCCCAAGTTTGACGCCAGCAAGTTGCCTGAAGTCAAGCGTCTGATGGACATGGGCCTTCATAACCAGCTCCACCACTGGCGCCTCGATGGCTCGGAGATGGGCAAGATTTTCCACGGCCCCTCGCCAGCACAGGATGGCACCTTGACCACCACCCAGAAGCCACCCGAGGGGGCCCCCATCAAGCTGAGCGAGGCACGTCCCGAGGAATTCGCCCCGGGCCTGACGCCGGAGCTGGAGAAGCTGATTCAGCAAATCGAGGCCGTCAAGGTCTGAGAGCAGCTGTAAGGTGTGTTCCTGGCCAACCAGGCAGGAGCACGAATGAAACGAGTCCCAAAAACCGGGCGCGCTCTCTCCGACTCGCCAGCAAGAGCGCGCCCGGTTTTTGTCTACATCCTGCTCATTTCATTGACGAAAAATGCGATAAGCAACCAGCTCCCGCATTGGCCCAGTCGAGTTAGCAAGCGAGCCGCAGGGCAAGCCGCTCAGTCGCCGATCATCAGTGCAGCGAGCGAGCAAAAACCTCGAAGAGGCGACGCTGTTCCTCGGTCAGATGAGTTGGCAGGACCACATTTACCTCAGCATAGAGATCGCCACGCTGATCGGGCTGACCCAGAACCGGCATGCCCTGGCCACGCAGGCGGAAAGACTTGCCATTGGGGGTCTCCGGCGGGATCTTCAGCAACAGGCGCCGGCCTGACGGTGTTGGCACCTCCACCTCGCCACCCAGCATAGCCGTTACCAGAGGAACATCAACCCGCGTGCGCAACGTTGTGCCCTCGCGAGTAAAGCGCGGATCAGGCCGGACATGGATACGCAGATAGAGATCACCTCTCCCAGCAGCGCCCGGGAGTCCCTGACCTGGGATACGGATACGTGCGCCATCCTCGACGCCGGCGGGGATCTTCACCTCCAGGCGGCGGCGGCTGCCATCGATATCCTCCAACTCGATCATACGAGTGGCACCGTCGTAAGCCTCCGCCAGCGAGATCTCCAGCACTGACTCCACATCGCGCCCAAGTGGAGCCTGGCGCCCGGCAGCACGCTCTGTCCGCGTCCGCCCTCCGAAAGGAGTGCCGAAGAACATCTCGAAGAAATCGGAGAAGGGAGAAGCGCCACCGAGAAGATCCTCCAGATCCTCCTCAGTGATCGTCTGATAACGATATCCGCCAGAGCCAGAGGCACCCGGCCAGCGTCCATAGCGCTGATAATAGCTACTCAGCTCATCATACTTCTTGCGCTTTTCAGGGTCAGAAAGGACCTCATAAGCCTCGTTAATCTCTTTGAAGCGTTCTTCCGCCGTCTTATCTCCTGGATTCACATCGGGGTGATACTGACGCGCCAGCTTGCGGTAAGCCTGCCGGATAGTCTTATCGTCGGCGTTACGATCCACACCCAGGATCTTATAATAATCTTTATAATCGACAGCCATAGGTGCCTCCCCCCAGGAAGATGTGAACTACAGGCCCTTCAAGCAAGAAAGCAAGCAACTAAGACCTACCCACCTACCTACCTACCTACCGCACCCCCATTCAGCCTTCCACGGGCCAGCAGACAGGTTCCATACCTTGAACAGGAACGACCGCCTGTAGAAGAACAATGGGATCAACCACTTCCGACACAAACATGCCCTTCTCCCTTGCCTTACGGGAAGGCAGGGGAGCAGCACGCGCAGGGAAGGAGCCTTCACGAGCCAACAAGCTGGCAAGCAAACTTATCAGCATCTCACTTAACGAACCAGGCTCCGGCAACAGTCACACGAGGTAGCAGCGGAAGGAGGACGATGGCAACAGCACCAGCCCGCCGCTGAGAGGGAACAGCCTGGCCTGGTAGGCAGTTCAGTAGTACCGGCCAGCCAGCCAGCTCACCAGAAGACCAGCGAGCAGAGCGCACGACATCTTTTCGTTTCGGGCAGCCCAGGTCACTGGTGAGTTGACCGGCACTACAGAACAGCTCGACAGGCGGCCTCGCTCAGCCGAAGGAGGCGGGACGAGGCCGCCTGCTGCAGAGCAAGAGCCAGCCAGATGCCAGGCAGCGGGGCACCGCCGGGGAACGGCTCAGATCTCGCGATACTCACCCTCGATGGGGCCAGAATCGCCGCCTTCCGAGGGGTTCGAGCCGGAAGGAGAGCCGCCGCCTGGAGCAGCACCGGCCCCGGCCTGGCTGTAGATCTCCTGACCGATGCGCGACAGCGAGCGCTCCAATTCATCCAGTGTGCTACGCACACGAGCGACATCGCTGCCTTTGAGGGCCTCACGTACCTCAGCAATCTTGCCCTCCACCTCGCTACGCAGGCTGGCTGACACCTTTTCACCCAAATCGCGAAGCGTCCGCTCAGCCTGATAGGCCACACTATCGGCGCGGTTGCGGACCTCGATCTCTTCGCGGCGGCGCCGATCCTCTTCCGCATACTGCTCGGCTTCGCGCACCATGCGCGCCACCTCCTCCTTGCTGAGGCCGCTGGAGGCCGTGATCGTAATCTTCTGCTCGCGCCCAGTAGCCTTATCGCGCGCCGAGACATTCAGGATACCATTGGCGTCGATATCGAAGGTCACCTCAATCTGCGGCACACCACGCGGAGCGGGCGGGATACCCTCCAGGCGGAAGCGGCCCAGGCTCTTGTTATCGCGAGCCAGCTCGCGCTCACCTTGCAGCACATGGATCTCAACCGCCGTCTGATTATCCTCAGCGGTGCTGAACAGCTCCGTCTTGCGCGTCGGGATGGTCGTATTGCGCTCGATAAGCTTCGTCATCACGCCCCCCAGCGTCTCAACACCCAGGGAGAGCGGCGTCACATCGAGCAGCAGGACATCGCGCACCTCGCCCTTGAGCACACCGGCCTGGATCGCCGCACCGATCGCCACCACCTCATCCGGGTTGACCCCCTTATGTGGCTCCTTGCCGAAGAGGCGGCGCACCATCTCGATGACCGCCGGCATGCGCGTCTGGCCGCCGACCAGCACCACCTCATTGACATCGCTGGGACGAATACCGGCATCAGCCAGGGCCTGCATCACCGGTCCGCGCGTGCGCTCAATCAAATCGCTCACCAGCTGTTCCAGCTTGGCGCGGGTCAAGGTCATCATCAGATGCTTGGGGCCATTGGCATCAGCGCTAATGAAGGGCAAATTGATCTCCGTCTGCAGCGAGCTGGACAGCTCAATCTTCGCGCGCTCAGCAGCCTCCTTCAGACGCTGCAAGGCCATACGATCCTGGCGCAGATCGATGCCGTGCTCCTTGCGGAACTCATCGGCCATCCAGTCGATAATACGCTGGTCGAAGTCATCGCCACCCAGATGTGTATCACCGTTAGTGGCCTTCACTTCGAAGACGCCATCACCGAGCTGCAAGATCGAGATATCGAAGGTACCGCCACCCAGATCGTAGACGGCGATGATCTCATCCTTCTTCTTGTCCAGCCCGTAGGCCAGTGAAGCCGCCGTCGGCTCATTGATAATGCGCAGAACTTCCAGGCCGGCGATCTTACCGGCATCCTTGGTGGCCTGGCGCTGCGAGTCGTTAAAGTAGGCCGGCACCGTAATCACGGCCTGCGTAATCTTCTCGCCCAGCTTTGCCTCAGCATCTAGCTTCAGCTTCTGCAGGATCATGGCCGAGATCTCCGGCGGGCTATACTCACGCCCCCCCATCACGACCCGTGCATCACCGTTGGGCGCCCGAGTGATCTTGTAGGGCACCAGCTTCATCGTGCGCTGAACCTCGGGGTCGTCATAGCGGCGCCCCATCAAACGCTTGACCGAATAGACCGTATTCTCCGGGTTAGTGATCGCCTGGCGCTTGGCCAGCTGGCCCACCAGTCGCTCACCCGTTTTGGTCACCGCTACCACCGATGGGGTCAGGCGCGAGCCTTCACTATTCTCCAGAACTACCGGCTCGCCCGCCTCCATTACCGCCACCACCGAGTTAGTTGTCCCAAGGTCAATGCCGATCACTTTAGCCATCGCTACAATCCCTCCTTCGTGGAGGAGAAGGCCCTCTCCTGATGAGGCTCTCTCCTCACACTACTCATGCTTTCACTCACTTCGTTCCTTCAAGCTCTTTCGTCGTCTCGTCCTGTCTCGGCACACCAACGCTGTCATACCCACGTCGCCAGCCAGAGCAGGGCAGGCAGGTCTCTGTCAGTACTTGTATCACATATCACAAAAACTGTCAAGTCAATTTACCCAAACCGTCAGATACGGACCAGATCGTCATGGAGTAGACGACGAGGAAGGAGTAGGCGGCGAGCCGGCCACAACAACCTGAGCCGGGCGGACAATGCGCTCGCCGAGCATATAGCCGGGGCGAACGATCTGCAGGACGGTGCCTTCGGGAGCACTGGCCTGAGTATCGAGGGCCACGGCCTCGTGCAAGCGCGGGTCGAACTGCTCGCCCTGGCGCCCGATCTGACGGATGCCCAACTCGGCCAGGGTGCTGGCAAGACGCCGGGCCACCAGATGGAGCCCCTGAACCCAAGGCTGGTGGGCCAGTTCAGGGGGAGTAGCGCTGAGCGCGCGCCCCAGATCATCGAGTACGGGCAGCAGACGCCGCAGGAGAGCAATCTGGGCACTAAGGCTGGCCTCCTCCTGCTCCTGCCCGACGCGGCGCCGGTAGTTGATAAAATCGGCCTGTGAGCGACGCAGCATATCCAGGTACTCTTCCGAGCGCCGCTGCTCCGCGGCCAGCTCGCGCTCCAGGCGACTGACCAGTTGCGCTTTATCATCCTCCACGGCCTGCTGTGGCCTGGCTTCCTGCTGTCGCTCCTGCCCTTGATGCCACATTTCCTGCCTCCTCTAGCGCGAAGACGAGGCCGGCAGTGCCCCGGCACCCTCCCTCCGGCTGCCCCCGACCAGCCGCCTCGCGCAATGTCTGACCTGTAACTTTCAACTCTATCATAGTTTGTCAAACGTTCGCAGAACTGACGGGCATTTCTTTAGCAGAGGCTCGGGGAAAGACGAGTCTTTTCTGCTCTCATCCCGCCACCTCTCTCCAACCTTCCGACATGGTGAACAGCCCTATTGAGGCAGCCAGCTGCTTGCACCCCTCAGACTTCTCCACTGGGGGCGAGCGCCAGCGGAGCCGGGCCGACACAGCGTGCGCACAGACGGGCAACCTGTCCTCTCTCCTCCCCCACCCACCCGCCTCTCTCTTCCATTCCGCTCACTCTCGCGCCGACTCAGAGCCTACCGCTTGCCCGGTGGAATCGGTCTCAGCGGCCTGCTGGCCTGCCTGCGATAGCCTGATGCGAGCAAGGGGCTGCGATGGCTGCCCTTCTGTGTCCACTTGCCCAGCCACCATCTCCTGCGAGCTGCGCTGCTCGCTGATGCCAGCCTGCTCGCTTAAGGCCCGACGCACCTCGATACGCACTCCGGAACCCTCTCCAACCTCGCCCAACCCCAGCACTTCGAAAAGCCGGCGCATCTCACGCAGGGCATTCTCAGCACGCATTTGTGCCTCTCGCGCCTCCTGAATCTCTTGCTGGAGGACACGGACATGTCTGCGAATCTGCATGATATAGCGGATGCCGACCGCGTTGACTCCCTGCTCATACAATTCGGCCACCTCTTCGAGGATGGCCAGATCACTATCGGAATAGAGGCGATTCTTGCCACTTTGGCGCGCCGGCTCCAGGAGGCCCGCTTTTTCTAGCTCTCCTCCATAGCGTCGCAACATGTGCGGAGGCAGCCCCAGTAGCTCAGAGACAACCCCTATGGTGTACTTGTGAATCGTGTCTCTCGGCTCACCTGGGACTCTCGCAGATGGCCTGGATCGTCGCTTCATGCCAAGCCTCCTTCCTCAACGACCTCTGACCTGACCCGCTGTGCCACGCTGTGCTGTCAGCACCACGCCCCCCTCCTTCTCCTTCATTCACTACCCACCCCCCAACCAACACCACAGGGGGCGCGCTCACCTGCTCCCCGCTCCCGGGACCTATCCATAGGATATACTTTTTAACAATTTTTGTCAAGTGATTTATCCAAAAAATCAAAGGAGCCACAGCCAGGCCGGAGTGAGACTCAGAGAGCTCGCTGGACACTCAGGGCTGGAGCAAACGCGCCAGGGCCTCCGTCTGCTCGCTGAACCTGGCCAGGCGCTTTTTCTTGAGGTTCTCGCGCAGGACCCAGGCGATGTCTTTGTCGTTCCAGCTGGCACAGGTCTGCATCAGGGCAAAGCCCTCCTCCGGAGCGGCAGCAGTGACGACGCTGAGGCTGTAGCCAAGAGTCTGACGCAGGGAGCGAAAAGCCGCCTGATGGCGCTCCGCTGGCGCCAGCTGATGGAGCCGCTCCAGCACCTGGCGATGAATGCTGAGAGCCGCCGCGCTCAACTGAGGCTCCTGAAGTAGTGCTGGCTCTGCCAGCGCTGCTATCGCAGCTCGCTGGTGAAGGAGGCTGCCTTCGACGGCGAGACGACTGAGCTGCTCCAGAGTCTCTGTGCTGGATACAGGAAGGAGCTGCTGGTAGGCCATGACTACCCCTTCGCGAATGCGCCAGCAAGGAGAAAGTGCCCGCTCTTCTAAGAGTGTCCAGGCCCATGCTCTCCAATCCGGCCAGGCCGCAGCGCAGGCCCCCAGGGCAACGAGACCACACAGGACGGTGAATTCGGCAGGGGTGTTGCTCTGGACGTCTTCACGCTCTGTGCTGAGTAGATAGGTCAGAAGCACTTCGGCGGCTGGCGGGTCGTTGGGGACGCGCAAAGCAAGCAGATGCGCCAGATCATAGGCCAGGGCGAGGTTGGCGCGCGGCCCCGGCAGATGGCTCTGCTCCCGCAGATAGTACTCCAGGAGCCGCGGCCTCCCACACAGGGCTTTGTCAATGAGCGGTTCTAGTGTATCTTGCATGCTGTTTCAGTTCCTTTGTCTACGCTGTCAGAGTTGCTGCCCTGATTGTAGCACAGAGTCATCGCTGTCTCCAGCAGCTCTTTGCCAGTTCCCCCGGTCTTTCGCTCCTATCCCGCCAGATGAGCTATTGCTGCCTGCGCCTCTCCCTCAATCCCCGCTGGCAGCCAGATCTGTAGCTCCATTAACCTTGACGTAAACGGTAAGCTTATGCTATAATAATGGTGACAATTGGCCCAGGAGCTGTCAACACAGATGTGTCCACCTGCAACAGTCGACAGCCCTGGCCAGGCAGTCGCTCGTCTCTTTGCTGTATTCGCTCTCCGGGAGGTCGCGTCAGCGATGGCTATGGCAGATGTGGCTTGCTCCGACCCAACTGGCAGCGGCAAACGACGCTTCTCTCCGCTCCTGACAATTGAGCAGGTGGCCTCTCGTACCGGCCTGACGAAGCGAACGCTGCGCTACTATGAGGAGCTGGGCTTGCTGCGACCAACTGGACGCAGCGATGGGAATTATCGCCTCTACAGCGAGGACGATGTGGAGCGCGTGGAGCGCATTAAGGAGCTGCGCGACTTGCTGGGCTTCTCGCTGGCCGAGATCCGCGCTTTCTTGGAGGCCGACGATGAGCGCGAGCAGCTCCGCGAGGCCTTCCGCCAGGAAAGCGACGTCAAGGCCCGCCTCGCTCAGCTTGAGCGCTGCGACGCCTTGATCCAGCGCCAGCTGCAGTTGATCGAGCAGAAAATCGCCGGCCTGGAGCAGTTACGCGCCAGTCTGCAGGCAAGACTGGCCCGCCATGCCCAACGCCGCGCTGAGTTGCTCCAGCAACTGCCCTCCCTTGATACGTGAGCTACACGCTCCTTTTACAATTTTTGTTCCATATATAGGAATATTTCTAGCTATAAACAATTGGTGACGCATGGCTCAGGGAAGCAGACTAATCCCTGAGCGTAGGCAGGTCAGGGGCACAACCACCTGACAGATGCTTGCAGGTGCAGGGGCACATGAGGTCCCCGGCATAGTGTTTCCTTCCCGAAGGAGATGTGGACCGGAGACAGCGATAAGGCCATGCCGCCCGGTGTGGCCCGCGCGCCTTCTACTGGCGCTCCGGTCCACATCTTCTCCTTTCGTAGCTGAGATGGCCCTGGCTCACTGGGCCTCACTGGGCCTTTGCTGAGCGACCCTCTGTCCCCAGCACTCAAGCACCGGCCACATCGTTCCTCTGACAGGCCTCTCTGGATTCTCTACTATTGCCTTTTCTACTCTTTATACTTTAAAGGCAATTATTACTTGTAAGTCAAGCTGATTTTCTTGCGAGAAGGGATGTGTTAGCAAGATGCGCGTTTCTTCAGAAGAAGAGGTGACCTTATCTCCGCTCGCCGCGGCAAGGGAAGCTTCCGCGGCTACTACGACGACCGCTGCTCTCCAGCCCGCGCCGGCGCAAAGCGGGATTTTTCGAGCCTTTCGGGCTTTGCGCCATCGTAATTTTCGTCTTTTCTGGTTCGGTCAGCTTATTTCGTTGATCGGGACCTGGATGCAGACCACAGCTCAAGCCTGGCTGGTACTGGAGCTGGCTCATGACGCCTGGTTACTCGGCGTCGTCGGGGCCCTGCAGTTCTTGCCCGTGCTCTTCTTTGCTCTCTTCGGGGGCATTATTGCTGACCGCCTGCCGAAGAAGCGGATTTTGGTGCTGACGCAATCGTCAGCCGCGGTACAAGCTTTCTTGCTGTGGGCCCTGGTAGCCAGCGGCACTGTTCAAATCTGGCATGTGCTGGTTCTGGCACTGCTGCTGGGGATTACGAACGCGCTCGATATGCCAACCCGCCAGGCCTTTGTGGTGGAGATGGTAGGACGCGAGGACCTGCCGAACGCGGTGGCTCTGAATTCGTCGCTGTTCAATATGGCTCGCGTGCTTGGTCCTGCGATTGGTGGCTTGTTGATCGCCCGTCTCGGAGTAGCGCCGCTCTTTCTGCTCAATGCGCTGAGCTTCGTGCCGGTAATTGTGGGCATCACGATGATCGATCCTCAGCGTCTCTACGCTCAGGCTCGTTTGTCTGTGGGCAAGCAGGGACAGCCCGGTCCTCTGCAGAGCCTGCGCGAGGGCCTGGCCTATGTGGCGCATACGCCATCTGTTCTGCTGGTGATCGTGGTGGTGGGCCTGGTCTCGCTCTTCGGCATTAATTTCAATGTGTCGCTGCCGCTCTTTGCTACGGATGTGCTCCACGCCGGCCCGGAAGGCTTTGGTTTCATCTCTTCTGCCTTTGGAATCGGTTCGCTGCTCTCCGCTCTCTGGCTGGCCTGGGCCAATAAACGGCCTACTATTCGTAGCCTCCTTGTGAGCGGTATCGCTTTCAGTGCGCTGGAAGCCGGGTTCGCCATCTCGCCCTGGTATCCGCTGTCACTGGTCTTGATCGCTTTGACGGGCTTTACTCAAATCGCTTTCTCGGCTCTGGCCAATACCACCTTGCAGGCCGTGACGCCAGATCATCTGCGCGGACGGGTGATGAGCGTCTATATGATGGTCTTCGCCGGTAGCTCGCCAATCGGCAACCTGTATACGGGCGCCCTGGCCGATCTGTTCGGGGCCCCGCTGGCGGTGCTGGCCGGCGCGATCCCAAGCCTGATCGCTGCTCTGGCCGGCTGGTTTCTGCGAGAACCAGCCGAGAAAGATTTGTTGGAGTCTCGATCATTCTTCGGTTCATAGCCTTGCCCGGCGGCGCAGGTCAAACTGCGCCACCGCTTCTCTCGTAGCCACGGGTCCGGTCGAGCAGTGAGCCTGCTGCTGCTGATAGGTCCCCCTGGATGGCCCACCCCCTCGCCGCGCTCTTGCCAGCGGCAGCGCTGGCAGTATACTGGAAGGAAGCGGGGTTCGCGCTCTCGCTCTGGCTCTGGTACCTGCCGTCACTGGCCTTGTTTTGATCGTCTGGATCACTACCATCCTGCAGGCCGTGAGCCAGATGAGCTGCTGGCGAAGGCCACTATCAGCCTGGGCGCACCCTCGGCGGCCCGTTCGGCTGGCTACAGCGCGGACCAGCGGTGAAAGATTTGTCAGAGTTGCGAGACGTTTATGATTGATACCCACGGCCCTGCCTGGCACATCCTGCCGCTGACAATCGCTGATCAGCAGGTGCATCTGGACTATGGTCAGAGGCTGCTCACGGCTCCTGTGCCCTCTCCGCCGATCCTTTATTGGTCGCAAGCCAATAGAAAGGGGCTGGTGCTGGGCTTCTCCCAGAAGGTCACGCATGTGAATGTCGAGGCGCTGCAACAGCTGGCCTTACCGCTCTATCAGCGCCAGGCCGGCGGTACGGCTGTCCTGGTTGGCCCCGATTTACTGGCTCTGGATGTCTTTCTGCCCCCAGGGCACCCTCTGATTCTGACGGACGTGGTAGAGTCCTACCGCTGGCTGGGAGAGACCTGGGCGGCAGCCCTGGACCGCCTGGGAGTGGCAGCCCGCCTTGTCTTACCGGCAGAGGCCCGCGCTCAGCAGGCGCTGCTGAAGCAGCCGGCTACGGCCCCGCGCGAGGCCGTGCTGCGCCGCGCTTGTTATGGCTCACTCTCCCCTTATGAGGTGGTAGGGCCCGATCAGCGTAAGGTGGTGGGATTGACCATGATTCGCCGTCGAGCAGGCAGTCTGCTGCAGTCCGGGCTGCTGCTGCGCTGGGAGGTGGAACCGCTGGCCCTGGTGCTGGGCCTGACGGCAGAGGAGCAGGCCCTGCTGCGCAGCGAGCTGCCGCACCGGGCAGTGGGATTGGAGACACTGGCCGGTCGAGCAATCACTGCCGCTGAGGTGATCGCCGCTTTCGAACAGGCGCTGCTGGCGCGCTCCTCCTCTCCTCGGCTTCCAGCGGAGACTTGACGAGATGTTGCTCTCGTGCCTATACTAGGCAAACTCCATGAGTATAGTAGCAGAGGTTCTCTACTATGGCAGACAGGAATGCACCAGGAGCAATTGAGGTTACTAAGGTTCCCGATTATGAGGCTATGGTCATTGGGGCCCACCCCGATGACGCCGATTTTGCTGCCGCGGGCACCAGCGCCCTCTGGGCCCGCCAGGGGAAGAAGATTGTCTGGGTCATTATGACCGATGGTACCGAGGGTACCGAAGTGCCCGGCATGGTGAATAGCGAGCTGATGGTGACCCGCGAGCAGGAGCAGCGGCTGGCTTGTGAGGTTCTTGGGGTTCAGGCAGTGGAGTTTCTGCGCTTCCGAGACGGCCACCTGGTAAATAACGACGAGACACGCCTGGCCGTGGTACGCCTGATTCGCAAATACCGTCCGCGGATCGTGATCACGCATGATCCGACCCAGCACATTTTC
Organism: Thermogemmatispora onikobensis; assembly: GCF_001748285.1. Taxonomy (NCBI): domain Bacteria; kingdom Bacillati; phylum Chloroflexota; class Ktedonobacteria; order Thermogemmatisporales; family Thermogemmatisporaceae; genus Thermogemmatispora; species Thermogemmatispora onikobensis. Next base: position 55,828 of record NZ_BDGT01000032.1, read on the forward strand.
GCGCCCGATCCCGATGAGGAGCCAGATGAGACGGCCTATCTGAATCACCCCGATCATCGCGCCACCGGTAACATTGTGCTCGATGCGATCTTCCCAGCAGCAGTCAACCCCCATGCTTACCGCGAGCTGCTGGTCGAAGGGTTCCTTCCCTATCAGGTTCATGAGCTGTATCTTTTCAACAGCGAGCATGATAATACCTATATTGACATTAGCGAGACGATCGAGCTGAAGGCCCGGGGATTGCAGTGCCATGTCAGTCAGTTTGGTCCCAAGGCGAATCTGCTCGACGGCGTGAAGCGTTGGGCAGCTGAGACGGCACGAGAGGCTCAGCAGAAGAAGGGTCTGCAGATGCAGTATGCCGAGGGCTTCCGGCGTATCAAGCTCTATATCCCCGGCAAGGAGAAAGGAGACCAGGAAGGCCCCTCGGAAGCCCAACAGGAGCAGGCTACTCACTAGGCAAGCAAGTGCCGCCTCTGGGGAGAGCAGTCCGCAACGGAGGCAAGCAGGTAGTTCAGCGAGGAACGGGCGGAAGAGCGCTGGCGCTGGAGATCGTCAGGAGGCTTGCGGCGTCAGCACGGCGTAGAAGCCGCCCCAGAGTTGCAGAAAGCGCGAGCGCGCCATTGAGGTGTAGTTGAGGCGAGAGGAGTCGACCAGGTAGACCGTGCTCCCATTGCCGCCACGCACTACCAGCAAGTGACCGCCAGGAAAACGATCTGGCGGGAAGCTGACAATCACCGGGCGCCCGCTGTTAGCAATGGCCAGCATCTGGTCGAGCGAGAGGTTATGTCCCCACTGCGTGTTGAAGCGGAAGCGGGCAGCGGTGCGAGCGATGCCTACTTCCTCGAGCAGGCCCTGGTCAGGAGTGATTTCGTGGATGGCGGACTCGACCTTTAAGATGTCGGCGATGCGGTAGTTATGGCCATAGGCGTTGATGACCACCGTCATGGCGGCGGCGGAGCAAGCCGAATAAGCCCAGGTCTGATACTGGGCCTGCGAGTCATATTGGGCGGGGTCGAGCTGATTGATACGCATCAGGTGACTTGTGGCATCGTAGTGAGCTGTGGAAGCAGGAGCGTTCGAGGTCATCGTTGCCGCCGGCTCAGCGGTCCACAGGTAGGGAAGGACAAAGCCCACGCCTCGGGAGAGAAAGAGCTGCGAGCCGAGGAAGATGACGATCAAGAGCGAGGCCAGGCCGATCAGAAGGATCTTCCAGGGGATCTCACGCCAGGGAAAGGAGCCGGGACCATAAACCCGCTCAGGAGCAACTGAGAGGGAGAGCGCGCTGGCGCTGCGTCTTCGCGGCTGCGCCACGGTTGCGATCTGGCTCTGACGCGCGCGTAAGCGAGGTGTGCCCGGAGAAGGGGAACGCAGCAGGTGCCCTGCGGCAGCAGGACGGCGTTTCTTCCCTGTCAGGGAGGGGCGCGCGGACAGGTAGAGGCCGAAGAGTGAGACGGTCAAGGCGACCGCAAAGAGCATGAGTACGAGCACAGGCATCGATACAGGCTCCTCAGCATCGCCAGGCTGCCACGCCTCTGGCCGGCTGTCGCGCAGCGGAGCGCGCCTTTTTCCTGGCAGTGAGTATGATGTAGCCAACAGTCTGGCTAGAAGGAAGTATAGCATAGCCCACGCCGGTCGGGCAAGGCGTATCCTGAGCAGGAGACAGGTTGTCATCTCTTTTCTAGACTGGTGCCTTTGTGGATAGGGACAGTAACCAGAGCCTGGCCTCTGAGAGAGGTCAGGCTCCTTCTACTAGCCAGATCTTCCCCCCCTTTCCCTCCCCTGCTCCCGCCAGCAGGCGCCCTATGCTATGATGAGCCAGAGGTAAGCGCAGGTGCGCGCAACGAGCAGGAAGCAGGTAGACCAGAGAGCCGCTGGCAGGAGCGCTTTTGACGATGGCAACCTTGGCAGGCTGGTTAAGCAAGCAAGCCATACCCGAGGCCGTGATTGAGGAGCGGCTCCTGCGTATGGCTGCGGTGCTAGAGCAGCGCGGCGGTGAGCGAGCACTGGTGCTGCAACCCGGCGCGGGCCTGGTGACCTTCGCAGATCCCCTGGCGGCTGTGGCTGCGCCACAGAAGACGGCGCTGTTGGACTGGCTGCCTGGTCAGCAGACTTTCGTCTACCGTCGTCCGCTGACCGGTTGGCACCCGCTCTATTACGTGCAAGACTGGCCGGAGCCTGGTGACCTGCTCTTTGCGAGTGAGATCAAGGCGCTGTTGGCCGCAGGTGTCCCCTGTCGCTTATTCCTTCCAGCTCTTGAGGCCGTGCGGCGCTATGGTTTCCTGCCAGCGCCCTGGACAGCCTTCACTGGCATTGAGGTGGTTCCTGCCGGCTCTTTACTGCGTTGGCAGCAGGGGCGCACGCTCGTCAGCGAGCTGTACGACTACCATTTGGCAGCCTCCGAGCCAGGAGGGGAGGAAAGGAAAGCGGCCCCAGAGGGAAAGCAGACGGCCTTGAGCGAGCTGGATGAGATCCTACGTGCACAGTGCCAAGGTCTGCTACCGCTGCCAGCCGTTCCTCTGCTGGTGCTGACCGACGGAACAGGGGCGGCGGCACTCAGCGCGGAGCTGGTGGCCTGGATGGCGCAGCAGCGGGCAGAGGAAAGCAGCAGGCCGTTGCTGCAGATTGCCACCCTCGCCTTTGCCGGTCAGCGCCGCGCCTACACACGAGCGGAAGCGCTGGCGGAGCGTCTCAATTCGGGCCTCCTAGCTATTCAGGGCGTCGATGCACCAGAGTATTGGCTGGCAACGTTGAGCGCCCTCGAAGCCCCCTGCGCTCTCACCTGGCCGTTGGCTTTGCACCAGGCTCTGCACACGGCTGGCGTCGAAAGCGGTGCGCGCCTGGCATTGATGGGACTGGGGGCACGTCTCTTGCTGGCCCCTCCTCCGGTTCCCCCCCTTGCTGGTCAGGAGAGTCTAGAGCTGCTCCACAGCTACAGTGCGCTCCTACACAGCAGGCCAACCGGGCTGATGCTGCCTGTCACAGAGGAGCACCAGCTATGGACGCCGGAAGCTGCGCGTCGCCTGGCTGAGGGTCCAAGCTGGGAGGAGACTCGCCATGCACGGCGCCTGGCCCGCAAGACGCTGGAGCTGCCCCAGGCCTGGCAGCGCTGGCGCTATCTTGATCTGCATCTGCGTCTGCCCGACCTGCTTTTGCAGACGGCACAGCAGCTGGCAGCCTTCGACCGACTGACCCTGGTGGCGCCATTTACCCTGCCGGAGCTGGCGGAAAGGTTAGCCACCCTGCCGCCTGCTAACGAGCATCTGGCCAGCTCCGAGAGCCTGCCCGGCCCGCCCTCGCTGGCCACCCTGGCCCAGCGCTACCGCAGAGCGCCAGATCAGGAAGCCTGGCCGGCGACCACCCTGCTCAGCGCACCCGTCCGCTCATTGACAGCCACGTTGACCAGCAAAACGTCCCTGAGCGGCATTGGTCGCGACCTGCTCGCTGAGACCCTGGCGCCGACGGCCCTGGCACAGACGGGTATCTTCTCCCCCGAGAGCGTGGAGGCCCTGAAAGGGCGTTCCCGTGGCGGTAGCGTGCCACGGGAACTGGTACTGGTTTTCACAACGCAGCTGCTCTGCAAACTCTTCGGAGCCACGCTCTAGCGCCAGGTCCAGAGGAGGCTCTATCAGCGAGTGAGCAGGTAAGCGACCAGGATCAGGCCATCGCTAACTAGGCCTGGCCGGCCAGACGTGACTCGTACTGGGCCCGCAATACCTTCTTATCGAACTTGCCCACACTGGTCTTGGGGATGGCTTCCACAAAGATCACTTCGTCTGGCAGCCACCACTTGGCGACCTTGGGGCGCAGGAACTCCAGAATCTCCTCGGCACTCACCTGGCCGACAAACTCCGGCTTGGGGACAACACAGGCAATCGGGCGCTCTGACCACTTCGGATGAGGCACCCCTACCACGCAGGCTTCTAGCACCTTGGGATGACCCATAATCAGATTCTCTAGCTCCACCGAAGAGATCCACTCGCCACCCGACTTGACTAGATCCTTGGTACGGTCGACGAGTTGGATCATGCCATCAGCATCGACGACGGCCACATCGCCTGTGCGCAGCCAGCCATCGACAAACTTCTCGCCGGAAGCCGCGTCTTTATAGTACGCTCGCGCTACCCAGGGGCCGCGCACCTGCAGCTCACCGAAGGTCTGACCATCCCAGGGGACTTCTTCGCCACTTTCAATGTTAACTACACGGAAGTCAACGCCAGGCACAACGGTACCCTGCTTGGCACGAATGCGGAACTGCTCTTCGGCAGGCAGATCACGCTGATAGCTGCGCAGGCGTGCAACGGAAGCCAGTGGCGAGGTCTCGGTCATGCCCCAGGCGTGAATAATTGTCAGGTTCTTGCGCGCCAGACCCTCGATCAGCGACTGGGGTACCGCCGAGCCGCCGCTGACAATGGCACGCAGAGCAGAGAAATCAAACTGCTCCTTCTCCAAAACGTTGAGCAGGCCGATCCAGATCGTGGGCACACCAGCGGCGAGCGTCACGCGCTCCTTCTCCATGAGCTGGGCAATGCGCAGGGGATCAAGAAAGCGTCCCGGCATCACAATGCTTGATCCCATCATGACACCCGCATGCGGGAAGCCCCAGGCATTGGCGTGGAACATCGGCACAACCGGCAGGACACGATCCTGCTCACAGAGGCCGGGGCCATCGGCCAGGCCCACCCCCATCGAGTGCAGGAAGATCGAGCGATGGCTATAGACCACACCTTTGGGGTTACCCGTGGTACCGGAGGTATAGCACATGGCCGCCGCCGTATTCTCATCGAGCTCGGGCCAGGTATAGGTCGGCGGCTGCGTGGCAATGAAATCCTCGTAGTCCACTACGGGATGCAGCTTCTGAGGCTGATAGGGTGGCTGCCCCATCACCACATAGAGCTTGACCGTCGGCAGACGATCCGCAATTTGCTCCAAAGCCGGCACCAGGTCACCATCGACAAAGATCACACGGTCTTCAGCGTCGTTGACGATGTAGACCAGCTGCTCGGGGAAGAGGCGGATGTTGAGCGTGTGCAGGACGGCCCCATAACAAGGGATGGCGAAATAGAGCTCCAGATGGCGATAGGTATTCCAGGCAAAAGTTGCAACGCGGTCGCCCTGGACAACGCCCGCTTCCTTGAGGGCATTGGCCAGCTGCATGGTGCGCCTGCCCCAATCGGCGTAGGTGTAACGGTGGAGTCCATTCTCCGTCTGCGTCACGACCTCCTTGCGATAGAACAGGCGAGTGGCCCGATTGAAGGCGTGTTGTAACGTCAGCGGGTAGTTCATCATTAAGCCTTGCATGTGCGCATCTCCTGTCGTGGATCAAGCGTTACGACATCGTACCGTGGCGGGGCATGGGCCGGGACCGCAACGCCCTGCTCTACAGTATTGTACGTTGCAACAGCCGTCCTCTTCCAGAGAGCCAGCCGCTTTTTTCACAGCCAGCAGGCCGCTGCTCACTCAGGTCCACCCTCTAACAAAATGTCACAGTCTTAGAGACTGCTGAGAATTCTGGCGATTTTTGCAGTTTTGCTTGCCCGAGGATTTGAGCTTCTGTTATTCTGAATACAGAAGAGCCAATAGAGCACGCCTGGCTGCTGTCACCACCCGGCCCAGCGGCGGTGAAGACACGGGGAGAAGAGGGAGGAGCCGGCTCCAGCAACCAGCGACAACCAAGAAAGACACGGGCTAGTCTAGATCGAGCAGAGGAGCCGATTATGATGATAGGCAAGACGGGGCGTCCGCGCGGGCTGGCCGCGCTCAGCCCCGAGCGTCGACGCGAGATTGCCAGCAAAGGGGGCCGCACCTCGCAATCGCGTGGCACGGCCCACCAGTGGACAGCAGAGGAGGCTTCAGCAGCGGGCAAGAAAGGCAGCGCCCGCTACGCACGTAGGCGCGCCGAGCTGCAAAGCCAGCTAACCTGAGTGATCAACACCTTCGATGGTGGCCGCCACCTGCTGGTTGCCTCGGGCCGCGGCCCAGCGCAGCACTTCTCCAGCCAGATAGAGCGAGCCGGCGGCACAGACGGCGTCGTCGGCTTCAGCCAGCTGCACCGCCAGGTCCATTGCCTGACGGCTGGTCTCTGCGCGATAGAGGGGGACATGAGGAGCATGAGTGCTGAACTGGTCGGCAATTTCCTCGATGCGCAGCGTGCGCGGATTGGCGACGGCTGTGATGACAACCGCATCAACACCGGCCAGAGCCTGGACCATGCCCGCCACGTCTTTGTTACGCAGGGTCGAGAGAACCACGATGAGCCGCCGGAAATGGAAGGTGGTCCGCAGCGCTTCGATGAGGCGCTGCATCGATTCGGCAGTATGAGCGCCATCCACTACGACCAGCGGCTCCCGTCCAATGACTTCCAGACGCGCCGACCAGTAGACGGAGCGCAAGCCTGTCCGCAGGGCCTCCTCGGTCCACTGAATGCCTTTGTGGCGCAAGGACTCCAGGGTGGCTATGGCCGCCGTGGCATTCTCAAGCTGGTGCTGGCCCAGCAGCGATAGCTCCAGCCCACGATAGACCTGCGAGGGAGTCTCGACGGTAAAGCGCTGACCCTCGGGAGTGCGCGCTTCCAGGGCATAGCGGTAACGCAGCGGCGGCAGGAGTCCTGCCCGGACCTCTTCCTGCGCCGGATCACCTTCCGCCGGCCCGACGCGGATGAGCTCGGCCTGCTGCCGCTCGCTGACGGCAGCAATGGCCAGCAGCGCTTCCGGGGCCTGAGCCGAGGTGACCACTGTCCCCTGCGGCTTGATGATGCCAGCCTTCTCGGTGGCGATCTTACTCAGTGTATCGCCCAGGACCTCCATGTGATCGAAGCCAATGGAGGTGATGACTGAGACCAGCGGCATGGTGACATTGGTGGCATCAAGTCGCCCCCCGAGACCGACTTCGATCACGGCATGCTCAACTCCCTGGCGGGCGAAATAGAGAAAGGCCAGGGCGGTCGCTACTTCAAAGGTGATGTAGGGACCAAAGCGCCCCTCTCGCTCAATGCTCTCGACGGCGGCGCGCAGCTCGGGCACGAGCCTGGCTACATCTTCTTCGCCAATGAGCTGACCATTGATACGAATGCGCTCGCGAAAGGTGTGCAGATCCGGCTGCGTATAGAGGCCGGTCCGCAGACCCGCCTCGCGCAAGACACGCTCAATGATGGCCGCCGTCGAGCCTTTCCCCTTGGTGCCCGCGATGAGGGTGCAACTGTAGGCCTGGTGCGGATTGCCCACAGCCTCTAGCAGACAACGCTCGCGAGGTAGATTTTCGTTACGATCGCGCGCATAACCGCCGCCGCGCTCATAATCGCTGAGGCTGTAGAGATAAGCAAGGGCTTCCTGATAGTTCACTTCGATCGCTACGCCTTTCTCTCAGGAATTTGGAAGAGAAAAGGCACCACGCACAATAGCATCGCTCATTCTGACAACGCGCATTATTTCACGCACATCGTGAACACGGACGATGTCGGCTCCCTGGGCAATGCCAAGCGCTACTGTAGCGGCAGTGCCTTCGACACGCTCCTGGGGCGGAAGACCGCCCAGCACCAGGCCGATGGTCGATTTCCGCGACGTCCCAAGTAACAGAGGACGCCCAAGGCTGCGCAGCTCGCTCAGGCGTCGGAGCAGGGTCAGATTCTCTTCAGGCGTGGTACCAAATCCAATGCCCGGGTCAATGATGATGCGCTCCCAGGCCACTCCTGCTGCGAGGGCGATCTCGATGCTGCCCGCCAGGAAGCGCAGGACGTCGCTCACAATGTCGCGCTTCTGAAAGCCGCGCATATTAGCCATGAGGACGACGGGGACACCCCGCTCGGCAGCCAGAGCCGCCATCTCAGGGTCAGCGCGCAGGCCCCAGATATCGTTGATCAGGTTGGCCCCGGCCTCCAGCGCCTGGCGCGCAACCTCGGCCCGATAGGTGTCGATGGAAATAATGATGTCTTCGGGCAAGGCTGCCCGCAAGGCCCGAATTACCGGCAGGACTCGCTCTTGCTCTTCAGCGGACGAAATCGGCGAGGCACCTGGACGTGTCGACTCTCCTCCGACATCGATAAAGGTCGCTCCTTCGACAACAAACTGCTGAGCCTGCGCGACAGCACGCTGCACTACCTGGTCGCGCACGGCGGGATCGCTTAAGGAGCCTGCCCCTGTGGGAAGCAGGCCGTCGCCGGCAAAGGAGTCGGGAGTAACGTTGACAATGCCCATGACGTAGGTGCGTCGACCCCAGTCGAGGTGATAGCGATCCCAGATTGTCGGCGGTAGCGGTACGGTTGCCGCTGCTGCTACAGACATGGCTGGCTGCCCTCACGAACATAGAGTTCTTGTCTCTGGCCCCGCTCCCCGGCTGTCAAGGGCCGGAACGCTGGCCAATTCTGGACGTTCAGAAGCCTCTTGCGACAGGACGCCGCCGCGCGTGCATGGCCGCTCTCAGCTTGAGGCCGGTCGTCCCCCGCTTGCTTCGCTCAGATGCCTGGCGCTTATTATTATCTTATCGCCTGGCGGCACAGGGCTGCAAATATCTCTCGCTTGTCCATCTCTCAGCCAGACTCACCTCACCGGGGTAAGCCGCCGTAGATGAATGACGGGCACCTCCTGCTCCCACTTCTCTGCGCCTGGCTTGTTAGGCCATCCCGGTCACCATGCGGCACAGGTATGCCCCTCATGCTATACTACACAGAGAGATAGAGATATTGCTCTCCTCATCAGGCCAGCTGGCCAGTCAGACTACCTACCCGTGATTCCGTCAGTCACTCATTGGCCGCAGCATTTAATCAACTATAAGAAAGAGCAGAGGAAGCAGAAACAATGGAAGATCCCATTACGACGCGCCGACGCCAACAGACGCTGAGTCTGTCCCGCCGCTGCCGAGAATGCGATCAGGAGGCCCTGGGGCGCTGTCCCGACTGTCACCGTAGCTTTTGCCAGGAGCATTTCCCGAAGCAGCAACACTCGCCCTGTGCTGAGCGACAGCTACGCCTGGCTGAGATCCAGGTCTGCTACGTCTGTGGTGTCCCGGTTTATCCAGATCAGTGGTCGATCTCCCGTACTTCTCATTTTATCGATCAATACCGCTGTAAAGGTTGTGGGCGCTACGTTTGCGAAGAGCTACATACCAGGAAGAAAGACGAAGACGTCGTTATCGTTCGCGAGGGCTTGCGCGGCCATCGCTACCAGTACACGATCCGCTACTGTGATCTCTGTGCCCCGCTCTCCTACGTGGGTGGTCTCAAGGGGCTGGCGCGCTGGGTGACGCTGGTGGGAACTCTGGCAGCACTTGTCTTTTTTCACTTTCACCCCTAAGATAGGGAAAAAACTTTCTGTGGAGAAGCATGGCCAGCTCACGTACTGTTCAAACAACGCTCCAGCGTTACCGCGAGGAGATCCAGGCTGCACTCAGGGAGGCTGTGGCGCATGCCACAGCCTCTACAGGGGCAGAGGCTTCCAGGCTGCTGCAGGATTACTATGGCCAGATGCGCTATCATTTGGGCTGGGTTGACGCCCAGCTGCATCCCATCAGCGTTCAGACGGGCAAGCTTTTGCGTCCTACCTTGCTGCTCCTCTCTTACGAAGCTGCCGGGGCCTGGGGACAGCTTCCTCTCGAGGGTGAGCCACGTCGCTACCTTCAGCGGGCCCTGCCCGCGGCGGCGGCTATCGAACTGACTCATAATTTCACGCTTATCCACGACGATATCGTGGATGAGGATAGCGAGCGCCACCACCGCCCGACGGTCTGGAAGCTGTGGGGTGTGCCCCAGGCAATCAATGCTGGCGATGGCATGTTCGCGCTCAGCCGTCTGGCCCTGTGGAGTGTCCTGGAGGCCGGGGTCGATCCAGCGCTCGCTGCTCGCCTGGCTGCCCTGCTCGACCGTACCTGTCTGACGATCGCAGAGGGTCAGTATCTCGATATGCTCTTCGAGACACGTATGGATGTCTCGGTCGACGCCTACATTGAAATGATTCGACGTAAAACCGCTGCCTTGATGGCCTGCGCGGCAGAGATGGGGGCCTTACTGGGCACCCAGGAGGCCGAGACAGTAGAGCGACTACGTCATTTTGGTGAGGCTCTGGGCCTGGCCTTCCAGGTGCGTGACGACCTGCTGGGTGTCTGGGCCAGCCTGGATGAGCTGGGCAAGAATCCCGCTGGCGATATCTACCGACGCAAAAAGAGTCTGCCGGTTCTCCATGCCCTGGCCCATGCCCAACCGGCTGACCGCGAGCGGCTGCAGGCCCTGTATCAGCACAGCGCTCCCTTGAGTCGAGAGCAGGTAGACGAGATCCTGGCAATCTTTGCGCGCACGAAGACACGTTCCTACTGCCAGGCCTTTCTGGCCGAGCAATGCCGCCGGGCGCGTGCCACGCTGGAGGCTGTCCCTGCGCCATCCACTCCACTGGCCAGGCGCGCCCGAAACGACTTAGAAGCCTTTGTAGACTTCATCGAAGCGGCCAGCCAAAGCTAGAGTCCGGCAGCGTGAGCTTCTCCAGAGCCATTGACCTCAGTCCCAGGCCCAGTCGGCGCCGCTGCCGCTAAAGCCGCTTCTCTAGCAGGGCCGCCTCGGGCCAGACCGGTCGCGTCCTGACCAGCGCTTAACTGAGCTGCCAGAGAGTCACGCGATTCCCCGCCGCCGTGGCTATGGTGCGTCCGTCAGCAGACCAATGCAGGGAGAGCACTGGGGTTCCCAGGCGGACAGTCAGGAGTGGCATCTGACTGCGCGCCGGATACCAGACGGCGAGAACGCCATCGTTACCAGCACTGGCCAGCAGCCTTCCATCGGGCGACCAGGCCAGTGTACGTAGCGGTTGCGTGTCCAGGCGGAGGCGCTGAGGTCCGTCAACGCATTGGGTTCCGAAGGCCGCTGTCTGTTGGCGCTGGCAGGTCAGGCCGTTCCAGAGGCGGATCTGGCCATCGTCTCCTCCGACGGCAAGCTGCGCGCCTGTGGGAGCGAAAGCCAGCGTACGCAGGGTCAGCTGGCCGTCCTGGTAGTAGCCATGCACTTCTTGGCCGCCGTCAGCCCGCCAGACGCGCACCAGTCCCCCAGTGGAGGCCGTGGCAATGGTCTGGCCATCAGCCGCCCATGAGGCGGCTTCCAGCGGACTCGTATGGCGCCTGAAGATCTGCAAAGGACGCCAGAGTTTGCCATCCCAGACAATAGCCAGCTTATCAAGACTGGCCGAGACGAGGCGCGCCTGACCACGAGGCGCCCAGGCTACGGCGGTGACGGTGGCAGTATGTCGCTGGAGCGGCTGCGTCAGCGGCGCGCCGTTGTAAGGATCGAGAAATTGCACCGTCGAGCCAGCTCCCAGAGCCAGCTGTGTTCCATCGGGCGACCAGGCCAGGGTGCGCACAGCCCCCTTGATGGTAAAGGTATGTTGCACCTGACCTTGCGTATTCCAGATTAGCAACTGGCCATCAAGCGAGCCGCTGGCCAGCAACTTTCCATCGGGCGACCAGGCCAGCGCCCGCACAGTTTGCCGGTGCTGGGCGAAAACCAGGCTGGCCCGGGCGGTGGTGGGCAACGGGACAGCGGTCGCTGTCGGCATCTGCTTCGGCACTACGGTGGCCGCCGGCCCAGCCTGGGGCTGCAGCGTTGCCAGCCATCTTCCCAGGAAACCAGTGCGGTAGGCGGCATAGCCTGCGCTCGCGCCCGCCGCTCCCAGCACTGTCAGGCCGAGCAGGCTCAGAACCAGACGCCGTGAGCGCTTTCTTCCCACCGTCTGCTGACCAAGATCGGCAACTGGAGAGCCTGGCGCTCCCACTAGCGGCAGGGCCATGCCATCGGCCAGCGTCACCGCATCATGCAGCCCATCTTCTGCCGGCGCTCGTCCGCTGGCTGCTCGCCCCACCATATAGGGCCGCAGCTGTAAGGTTTCCCCCGCCTTGACCCCGGCTGCTTCCAGGCTCAGCTCGCGCGGCAGTTCCTGCCCGCTCTCCGCCAGACTCAACCGGTAGCTCAGTCGGTTGCCCGTGCTATCTTCCTGCGGCAGCCTTAAAACTTTGACCAGGGCTGGCACCAGCGACCAGAGCGGTGCATCGCCCGAAACCTCCACTGGATACCTCAGTCCAGAGAGGCTATCTTCAATGATGACCTCTAGCATGCTTGTCTCCCCTCTCTCGTGGCTCTCGCTTTGGATTGCATCCACGGCATCTCTCTGGGAGGAATCCACGAACGATCAAGCGGGCTATTTTTTTACAGCCTGCGCTCCTCCCCCAAAATGGCCACTGCAAAGAAAGAAGTAGCCAAACGTCCTTCTTAGCAAGGAGATGTGAGAGCCAGGCGCTCTTCTCTGCCACCGACCACAGTGCTGCAGTGAAAGGAAGTGGATAGGTGAAAGTGGCACGAGGGAAGACCAGGGCTGGCGTCGCTATTGTATCCACTAGCAGGCATCCAATGGAGGGAGGAAGCCCATGCGATTACCAGACAAGAGACCTAGATGGCAACCACTCGCTCGCAAGACGACGCTTGTTCAGCGGCTCCTCCTGTCTCTCTTCCTGATCAGCTTGCTCTGCTCTGGCAGCTACGAGCCGTTGTCGGTCAGCGCTGGCGGGCGCGGTCTCCGTGTCACCAGCTTTCCTACGGTGGATGGCAATTATATCTACCAGCAGCTTTCTTATATGGCCACCCATTTTCTGAAGCGCGAAGCCGGTTACGATCGTAATCTGCCGCCCTCCGTCAACGGTCATGACGAGTTTGCTGCCTACTGGAGCGCAGAAATGCAGCGCAACCTGAGCGGCTTTGATCCCCAGGTTCAGCGAGATCCCTTCGCCATCCAGGGCTGGCTCAATCGCCCAGCGGTCGTGCCAGCCTTCAATGTCGAGGTGAGCGTCCCTGGCATAGACCATCCGGAGCAGATTATTATCATCGGCTGCCACTACGATGGCATGGCCTTCTCCACTCAGTCCGCCTATGACGACGCCAGTGGCTGCGCCATCGAACTGGGGATCGCCCGCGGGTTAGCCAGCTACTGGCGTGAGCACCAGCTCTATCCAGCGCGCACGCTCCGCTTCGTCCTCTTCGATGCCGAGGAGCAGGGCCTCTATGGCTCTTTCCACGCTGTCAACGAAACCATGAACGCCGATCTGGAGAACATCATAGCCATGTTCAATGAGGAGCAGAGCGGCATCGCCTACCCTGTGCGCTACCTTGGTCAGGCCGCCAATCCTGTTTTTCCCCTCTACGTCGATCTTTCGCCCTTGACAAGCAACAAGCTCTATCCGCAGCAGAGTGACCTCCCAGCAGAGCAACGTCAGCGTATCAGTCAACTGCGAAGTCTTATGGACCAGGCTGTTCCAGCTGTCTTTGCAGAGCTTTATGAAGAAGGCTATCAGATGCTCTCTTATCATGGGCGGCAGCAACAAGATATTTTTGAGCCGATCTTTACTCCCGATCAGCAGCAAGAAGTGATCCGTGAGGACGATCGGCTGGGTAGCAGCGATCAGGTGCCATTCACGCTGGCGGGCCTTGCCTGTGCGACGCTGGTCGGTAACTCCAGCTATTACAGCACAGCCGCCACGCCGGGTTACCCCTTCGATCAGCCTGAAGACACAATCCAGCTGATGAACACCTTTGCAGATGGCAGCGCACAACAGTCACAGGCGCTGACCCTGGCCCTGACCCTGCCCGCGATGCTCACAACCTGGCTGCTCAACCAGCCCGCCATCCTGGGAGCTGCTCCCGCCGATGGCCGCCCGCTCACCGCCATCGGCGACCTCAGTAGAGCACTGGCAGGCCACTCCCTCGTCTTCGAAGCCCAGACCGCCCTCTTGCCCGGCTCCCGCTCGCCAGTCACAGGCTTTAGCTACCGCTGGGATTTCGGCGATGGCCAGAGCGCTCAGGGCCAGCGGGTCAGCCACATCTACCGCCGGGCGGGAGAGTACCAGCTCAGGCTCACAGTGACGGCTCCCACTGGCGCCCAACGCCTCATCAGCAAGAGGCTGGTCGTGGGCCAGCAGTCCCCTGGCTATCTTAATCCCTACGCGCGCTCCCTCGACAATGGCACGCCGCCCGGGAATCCCGGTATTACGCTGCCCAAACCGAACAACCAGCTCAGCGACCGCGTTACTACCGTTGCCCAGGCCACTGCCATCACCGAAGCACCCTCAGCCGCCACGACACATCCCGTGGCGCTCGTCTTCGGCGTGGCTATCAGCCTGGCACTGCTTTTTGTTATACTGATAGGCGTACTACTGTTCATCTCTCGCAGCCAACGCAACGACCGGCAGAACGCCAGTGCTCACGCCACGAGGGAGCACGGGCCTGGAGGAAGCAGCTAGCATGGCACAGCCAATCTACGTTATTGGACATAAACAATCAGATCTTGACTCAATCGCCTCGGCCTATGCTTACGCGCGCCTGTTACAGGCTCAGGGAGAAGAGGCTGTTCCCGCACGACATGGCGTTATCAAGCCCGAGGTACGTTTTGTTTTAGAACGCTACGGAGTTGAGCCGCCCGAGGCCCTGGAGGACGTCTATCTGCAGGTACGCGACGTCATGAGGCGCGGCGTCATCAGCATCCATATTGATCAACCTCTGCTGGAAGCCGGGCGCCTGCTTCAGGAGCACAACCGGCGCGCCATGCCTGTGATCGACGACGAGGGTCGCGTCCGGGGGATCATCGCGATTGAAGACCTGGCCAAGCTCTTTTTCAAAGACCTCGATCCCCAAGCGGTCAACCGCGTCCCGCTGGAGCGGGATAATCTGGTGCGCGTCTTACACGGGCGCGTGCTCGTCGAGGGGCGCCGCAAGCTGGGCAATCGCATCCTGGTCGGTGCTATGCAGGCGGCCACTATGCGCGAATACCTTGAACCGGGCTGCCTGGTCGTCCTGGGAGACCGCGAGGACGCGCAACTGGCCGCCATCGAGGCGGGAGCCGCTGCCCTGGTTATCACCGGCGATTTGCTTGTCTCCGAGCGCACCCTGACCGCGGCTCGCAAACAGGGTGTACTCGTCATCAGCACAGCCTATCACACCTTCACCGCCGTCCGCCTCATCAATCTGAGTATGAAGACCAGCGAGATCATGAACCGCGACTTCGACTCTTGCAGGCCGGAAGACCTGATGAGCGAAGTACAGCCACTGCTGGCCCGCCATCGCTCGCTGCCGGTGCTGGACGATGAAGGGCGTTTGGTCGGCTACCTCTCACGGACCGACATGCTCAATGCCCGTCCACGCCGCATCGTCCTTGTTGATCATAACGAACGGGCGCAGGCTGTGGATGGCATCGAGGAGGCGGAGCTGCTGGCCATTATCGACCACCATCGCATTGCCGATGTTCATACGAGCAAGCCCATCATGTTCCGCGCCGAGCCAGTCGGCTGCACAGGCACCATTATTGTCAGCCTCTATCACGAGGCTGGGGTGCCCATCTCGCGCGAGGCTGCCGGTTTGCTGCTCGCCGGCCTGCTCTACGATACCCTGATTCTACGCTCTCCCACGACGACAGAGCGGGATGAGCAGGTAGCCGCCGAGCTGGCTGAGCTGACGGGCGAGGACCTCGAAACATACGGCCAGGCCATCTTTGCTGCGGCAGCCTCCGACCTGAACGAGCGCAGTCCCGAGGCTCTGCTCACCGCCGATTTCAAGGAGTACACAGTGAGTGGCCTGCGCTTCGCCATCGGCACAGTCGAGACAGCCACTCCCTCGGTCATCGAGCAACGCAGTGCCGAGCTGCTGGAGACCATGCGCCATCTCTCTCAGGAGCGCAACTATAGCGTCTTCCTCTTCATGATCGTCGACATCATCAACATGCGCTGCCGGCTGCTGGTCCACGGCGGCGAGCAGGCAGTAGCCAGCGCACTGGGCGCACCGCTCGGGGACGACGGGCACTCGCTCGAGGTCGAAGGACTGGTTTCACGCAAAAAACAACTCGTTCCCCTACTGGGTCGTATGCGGAGCTTACTCCAGGAGCGCGTCCGCTCGTAGCACCGGCCCGGCTAGCGAGAGGCAGCTCCCTTTCACAGACCAGACCGGCGGCGAAAGAGAAGGTGGACCGCCAGTAGCGCGCAAGCTCAGACTCTCCGCTCTGGTCTGGTCTCATTGTGTCTGTACCTGTTCAGAGCCAGAACCGCTCACCAACACCCCAGTCCACTACTCGACAACTACAATGGCTGCGCGTTGGCTCTGGGCAAACGCTCTGCTATCTATTGCCTGGCTCAGGCCAGCCCTTGACGCGCCTTTGGCCCCCAAGACGTGCTTATCTAGAGAGGACTGCTCTTGCACTGCTCGCCTGTAGTCTGCACAGGATATGATGAGGCTGGAGAGGCTATTTACAGTCTCCATTCTAATGATCACGGAGTCGCTTCGATGAGGATGAAAAGGTACGCCGAACGCACCGCTTCTCTCTGGCAGAAGAGCCTTTTCCTCATGTTCTTCTGTCTCTGTTTGCTCCTGAGTGCCTGTAACATTGATATTACTGCCGGCGGGAGCACGCTGCTGGCTTCGCCGACCGCCGCTCTCACTAACGGAGCCCAGCAAGGGCTGCAAGTTTTTGTCGAGCCGGATGCCGGCGAAGGGGTCATCACGACTGCCATTAACGGAGCCCATCGCTCGGTCTGGCTGGAATTGTACCTGTTGACCAATCGCAATGTCATCAACGCTCTTGAGGAGGCGGCCAACCGCGGCCTCGATGTGCGTGTGATGCTAGAGACTCATCCCTACGGCGGCGGATCACTCTCGCCGACGGAAACGATGGATCGCCTGCAGGCGGCAGGGGTCAAAGTTAAAGCAACCAGCCCGGCTTTTGCTTTGACCCATGAGAAAGGCATGGTCATCGATGGTACCACAGCCTATATCATGACGTGCAACCTGACGAACGCCGCTCTCGGCGTCGGCAGCACCAAAAACCGCGAATACGGGATCATCGATACCAATCCCGCCGATGTCAAAGCGGTCAGTGATATCTTTGAAGCCGACTGGAACCGCACGCAGGTCTCTCTCACCAACCCGAATCTCGTCGTCAGTCCCATCAACTCACGCAGCGTTCTTGAATCGCTCATCAAAAGCGCCCATAAATCGCTGCTCATCGAAGCAGAGGAGCTGATCGATAACTCCATCGAGCAGGAGCTGGCCGCCGCGGCTCAACGCGGTGTCACAGTACAGCTGATCCTGCCTTACCAGAGCAGTTCCTCCGATAGCAACCACAGCGGTATCATGGTCATCAAACGCGGCGGGGCCCAGGTGCGTGAGGACAAGCAGCTCTACATGCACGCTAAAATGATAATCGTCGACGGTGAGAAGGCTTTTGTCGGTTCCGAGAACTTCTCAAGTCAATCGCTTGATCGCAATCGCGAGCTGGGTATCGTCCTCTCTGATCAGCATATTCTCAGTGTGCTCCAACAAACATTTGC
>NZ_BDGT01000033.1 GCF_001748285.1 Thermogemmatispora onikobensis
TGAATCTGTTGCCTGCCGAGGCGGCCCGCCAGGTGCGCGATCTGCTTCACTATGACAAACAAACTGCCGGCGGCCTGATGACAACTCGCGTGCTCGGGCTGCCGCAACACTTGACGGTCGAGGAGGCACTGGCCTACCTGCGCCGCCACGCCGATCATTTGGAGACCATCTACTACCTCTACGTAGTCGATGATGAGCAGCACCTGGCGGGCGTGGTCTCCCTGCGGAGCCTGGTGACCGCCGATCCGCAGACACGCTTGCAAGACCTGCTCAATCCTGATGTGATCCACGTCCACACCGATACCGACCAGGAAGAGGTAGCTCGCCTGATCTCGCACTACGATTTGCTGGCGCTGCCAGTGCTCGATGAGGAGGGCCGCCTGGTCGGCCTGATTACGGTGGACGACGTGATCGACGTGATCCGCGAAGAGCAAGCCGAGGATCTCTCAGAGATTGCCGGCACGAGCGTCGAAGAGTTCACTGCCGAAGAGGAAACGCTCTCTTGGCGCGCCGTGCTCGGGCGCGTGACCTGGCTGGCGGTCAATGTCGCCGCTGGCCTGCTGCTGGCACTGCTCTTGCATGGCCTGTTCGGCCCAGTCTTGCGCGCCAGCGCTCGCCTGGCTCAGGACCCGGCGACCTTCGGCGGCCTCTTGCGCGCGCTCCACTCACCTACCACGCTCAGCGGCATGGTCTCGCTGCTGCCCATGCTCTTGCTCACCAGCGGTAGTGTGGGCTCACAGGCGCTCGGCGTCACCGGCTGGCAGCTGCGTTCACAGCGCGGACGCGATTTCTGGCGCGGCTTCTTCCGCGAGCTACAGCTGGGAACCGCCGGCGGCATCCTGGCGAGCGTCTGCGTGGCCATACTCAGTTGGGTCCTCTTCGGCTCGCCCTTGTTGGCGCTGGCGATGGGGTTCGGCCTGGGCCTGACGCTCCTCCTGGCCGCTATCCTGGGCCTGGTGCTGCCAACGCTCTTCTATCGCCTCCATCTGCGCGGTAGCCTGCTCAATGCCCCACTGCTGGACCCACTGATCGCGGTCCTCAGCGTCTGCGCTTTTCTGGGCATCACGCTGCCTTTGCTGACAGGCCCACTCTATACGGGCTGACTCCTGCTACAGGGATGGCGGGTCGTCGACCACGAACAGCCAGAGCGCGACCCGCCCCTGCTCGGATGGCTAACCCCTGCCTTCTTCTTTCCTCCCCCGCTCATTCTCGCTCCGCCTGACTCCTTTCCTGGCTTGACATCTCGGCAATTCCTTCTCTATACTCAATTTGTGAATACTCAAAAATAGAGTTTTCACCTCTATTTCAAGCGCGCTCATAGCTAGAGAGTAGGGAGAAGAAGGAGGCCCACCATGTCCACTGTCCCCGCGCGAACAGCCTATTTCTCAACCTTGCCGCGCCGCCAGGCCCGCTGGCGGCTCTGGCCCGGCGCCCTCATGCTGGTTCTGGCTCTGGCCCTGGGGCTGGCCGCCTGCGGCAGCAGCAGTGGAAGCACGAGCAGCACCGGTGGCGCCAGCGCCCCGGCGGTCACCCTTAATGTTTTCGCTGCAGCTTCCCTCAAGAATGCCTTTCAGGACATCGCCAACCAGTATCACAAGGCCCACTCCAACGTCAGCTTCAAGTTCAACTTTGCCGGCTCGCAGGTACTGGAGCAGCAATTAGCCAATGGTGCGCCGGCGGACGTCTTCGCCTCAGCCGATCTGGATAATATGAACAAAGCCAGCCAGGCTGGCCTGGTTAGCAATCCCCAGGTTTTCGCCAAGAATCGGCTGGTCATCATCGTGCCCTCCTCCAACCCCGCCGGTGTCAATTCGCTGCAAGACCTGGCCAAGAAGGGCCTGAAGTTCGACATCGCCGCCTCCACCGTGCCCGCAGGGAAATACTGCCGCCAGGCTTTCGATAAGATGGCCCAATCTTCGACCTACGGTCCTCAGTTCGAGAAGGCCCTGCTGAGCAACGTCATTTCCCAGGAGGACAATGTGACGGCAGTGCTGCAGAAGGTTGAGCTGGGCGAGGCCGATGCCGGCTGCGTCTACCAGACCGATGCCGCCAGCGCTCAGGGCAAAGTCAAGATCATCCCGATCCCGGACGAGTTTAACGTCATCGCTCAATACCCGATCGCGGTCGTCAAGACCTCGGCGCACGCCTCTGAGGCGCAGGGCTTTGTGGACTATGTCCTTGGGCCGCAGGGACAGGCGACCCTGGAGAAGTATCAGTTCATTCCGAAGAATGGTTGATGTGCAGCAGACGCCGGCCCCCGGCACAACCAGGCCACGAGGCCGGCGTCCCTGGCTTTCACCCGCGCAGGGCCGCGCCCTGATGGCTATCCTGGTCGGACTGCTGGCCGCCAGCTTTCTGCTCTTTCTGGGCATTCCCCTGGCGGCCCTGCTCGTGCATGAGCCGCCACAGCAGCTCTGGAGCGCCTTGACCCAGCCTGACACCTTTGCGGCCCTGCAGTTGAGCCTGATCACTACCACTGCCAGCACGGTGCTCAGCGTGCTCTTTGGTCTCCCGGTGGCCTGGGTTCTGGCACGCACACGGCTGCCAGGCCGACGGCTCTTAGAAACCCTGGTGACGATGCCAACAGTGCTACCGCCGGTGGTGGCCGGCGTGGCCTTGCTGCTGACCTTCGGTCGCTTCGGGCTGCTGGGCCGCTACCTGAGCGCCGCAGGGATCAGCCTGCCGTTTACAACAGTGGCCGTGGTCATGGCTCAGACCTTCGTATCGGCCCCGTTCTTCGTCAACAGCGCCCGCGCCGGCCTGGAGCAACTCGATCCTCGCTACGAGCAAGCGGCCTATACACTACGGGCCTCGCCCTTCTATACCTTTCGCCGCGTGGTCCTGCCCTTGATCCGCCCGGCCCTGCTGAGCGGCATGGGCCTGACCTGGGCCCGGGCCCTGGGCGAGTTTGGAGCCACCATTACCTTCGCCGGCAACTTCCCCGGAACGACGCAAACCATGCCGATCGCCATCTACATCGCAGCAGAAACCAATCTCGATGCGGCGGTAGCGCTCTCGGTACTGGTGCTGGCGGTCTCCTTCGCCTTGCTGCTGGCCCTGCGCCTGGGGCGCGAGAGCTAAAGAAAAGAGGCGCAGGCGTAGCTCTCCCCAGGCACGCAACGCACCTCAGCCTGACCTCTCAAAGAGGCTTCTCGCCCCCAGAGAGGCAAGCAAAGCAAGGACGGTCGGCGAGAGGCTGAGGAGAGAGGAGAGCGGAGAGGGAGGAGGGCGGGGGCGAGAAAAGCTGTTCCTAGTTGCGTCAGCTCTTCCCATTTGTTACAATGTAGGTGCCACTTGCAACACGCGCGGTCATGCTGTCAGTACATCCTTTACACCCGCCCGGCGACGGATCGGTTCGATCAGAAAGGTACGGAAGTAACCAGTGTCGAAAGTCTACGCAATCGCCAACCAGAAGGGCGGTGTGGGCAAAACCACCACCGCTATCAACCTTGCAACCTATCTGGCAGCCGCGGGTCGCAAAGTGCTCCTGGTTGATATGGACCCGCAGGCCAATACGACCAGCGGCATTGGCGTTGCTCCGAAGGTGCGCGAACACACCGTCTATGACCTGCTGGTCAGGCAGGACGAAGGTGTCACCATTTTTGATGTCATCGTACCGACCAAACGCCGTGAGCTAGTAGTCGCGCCCTGTACCGTTGATCTGGCCGCGGCGGAGATCGAGCTGGTTAGCGCCCTGGCCCGCGAGCAGCGCCTGCGCCAGGCGCTGGAGCCTATTCGGCGCCGCTGTGACTATATCTTGATCGATTGTCCACCCTCGCTCGGCCTGCTGACCGTCAATGCGCTGGTGGCCGCCGATGGCGTCATTATTCCGATCCAGTGCGAATATTTGGCCCTGGAGGGCCTCACCAAGTTACTGAATACGATCCAGCTCGTGAAGAATAAATTGAACCCCGACCTCTACATCGCCGGCGTCCTGCTGACGATGTACGATCCCCGCACGCGCCTGGCCGGCGAGATCGTCCGTGAGGTTCGCGGGCATTTTCCGAACGAGGTCTTTAATACGATCGTGAATCGCAATGTGCGCCTCAGCGAGGCCCCCAGCTTCGGGCAGCCGATTCTGGACTACGATCCCGATTCGCCCGGCGCCCTCGCCTATCGCGCGCTGGCAGAGGAGGTAATGGCCCGTGGTTAATAAGAAGTCTCCAATCGGGCGCGGTCTCGATGTTCTGTTCTCTGGCTCGGGCGCCTCTCCCGTTCCCGCCACGGAGGCCCCCGTCGCGCACCAACCGCTGCCGCGGGCGGAGGCCGAGGGCGCGATTCAGCTGGTTCCCATCGACAGTATTTTGCCTAACCCACGTCAGCCGCGGCGCCTCTGCCGTGACGACGACCCCGCTCTGCTGGAGCTGAGCGCCTCCATTAAAGAGCATGGTCTGCTGCAGCCGCTGATCGTGACACGCCTGGAGGAGGAGAGCGTCGCCCCCCCTGATCCCTGGGCTGGCGCTCCCGAAGATGACCCCTGGGCCGCTCCTGCTCCCGCCTCGGAGGCGCGGGCGAGCACCGCCTCCTCTCCACTTCGCTACCAGTTGATCGCCGGTGAGCGCCGCTGGAGAGCTGCACGCCTGGCCGGCCTCTCTCAGGTACCGGTGATTGTCAAGGAGGCCAGCCCCCAGCAGATGCTGGAACTGGCTTTGATCGAGAACGTCCAGCGGGCCGATCTGAACCCAATCGAGGAGGCCCTGGCTTACCAGACTCTGGCCCAGGAGTTCGGCCTGACTCATGAGCAGATCGCCGAGCGCGTCGGCAAGCAGCGCACAACTATCACCAATACGTTGCGCCTGCTGAATCTGGCCCCTACCGTCCGCGAGAGGCTACTGAACCCCGGCGAGCACTTTACGGAAGGCCACGCCCGGGCGATCGCCGGCCTCTCTAGCTACGAGGACCAGGAGGAGGCGCTCCATCAGGTGCTCTCTCGCCGCCTCACGGTGCGCGAGACGGAGGAGCTGGTGCGCGGCTGGAAAAGTCTGGAGCAGCCCACCCGTCCCACTCCCAGCCGCGCGGCCCCGGTACGCTCGCCCGACCTGGAGGAGCTGGAGTCTCAGTTTCGTAATTCGCTGATGGTGAAAGTCGATCTGCGCTGCAACGCCAGGGGGAAAGGCACGCTCGTTCTGCATTTCAATAATCAGGAGGAGCTGGAGCGACTCTACGCCCGCCTGGTCAAAAACGAAGTGGAGTAGTTTCGGGAGGCTGCGATGGCTACCTTGGAAGATCCTTTTGGAAAGGTGCGTCCGAAGTTAGTGGCGGCACGCACCGAGTTTCTGGCTGAGTTAGCTCGCTTTCAGGCCGCCGAGCTGGAGCGCCACCCCTCACCCGAGGACTGGTCAGCTCTGGAAGTGGCCTATCATCTCTACGTGGTCGACGGGCTGACCCTGCAGGAAATGCGACGTGTGCAGGAGGAGGACAATCCCGAGCTGCCAGCGCTGGAGGCAGAGGGGCCGCGAGTGACACGCGAGACGGCGCGCGACCTCTCGCTGGACGCGGTGCTGGCTGGCATGGCGGCCCGCCGCGAGGAGATCCTCCAGTTCCTGGCTGAGCTGCCTCCTGCCGCCTGGGAACGCCCCTGCCACCACCACGCCTGGGGGGCGCTGAAGTTCTACCAGCTGGTGAATGTCCTGGCTCAGCATGATCGGCAGCATGCCCACCAGTTGGTGGAGATCCGCGAGCGCCTTCGCAGTAGCGACAGCGGGACCTCGCAGGCGGCGTCGGCGAATTCTTCGCTTTCCCCCTCTTGAACGCCTCCCGCTGAGCCAGTCCGCCCTCGCTCTCGTCTTTTGTGCGAGATGAGATCAGCGGCGCCTCATTAACCTCATCAGGCCGGTTGGAGACCTCCTTCTCCACTCTGTCGGCCCCCCCTCCGTCCAGTCCTCAGCTCAGCAGTTCGGCGCCAGAGCAAGAGCAAGAAACGAAAAGAGCAGGAAGGAAACCCTACCTGCTCTTGTTTCGTTTTTTACTTCAGAACGTACAAACACATACGGAGGGAAAGACAGCTCACCGCCGACTACTACCCATCAGCCCATTTCGACCGGACCGGACCGGACGGACAGCACCTTCGGCCTCGGCCCGGCTCAGGATAGCAGAGGGAACCAGACTTTCCGTCGGTCGTGCCTGGCTCCCTGCCCGTATCTGCCTGCTCGCCGTCAGTCAGCTCTGCGGCTCTGAGACCGAGTCACGAGGCGACTCGCCCAGGAGCTTATCAAGCGTCGTGCGCTTGATCCGGTAGCCATGCCGCTTGCTCTCCTTCTCGTGATGGGGGAGCAGAATGGCCTCTAGCATGCCGTTCTTGATCCAGCGCCTCACGGTGGTGGTCTCGACGCGCAAGAGGCGGGCAACTTCGCTGACGGTTAACAATTCTTCCATGTATGGTCACTCCTTTCCAGGTACAGAGGGATAGGAAACGGAAGACGGGCTTCACGCATCGTGACCGCCTCCCTCCTGAGCCATATAATTACTGATGACGGTATGAACGTATGTATGTATCTCATTGATATGTGCCTATCATATGCGATCACGTTTTCTTTTTCAAGGGTTTGCGACAGAAATAGCCATGAAGGGGAGTCTTCGCGCTGACAGCGAAGCTAAAAGTGTCGCACAGAGTGAACATGAGCGCCTCTCAAACACATCGCATGTTCGCAACAATGCAGAGCGCTATGTTAAGGAGATGAGGGCAGGGAGCGCCGGGCGCGCCTGACGCTCCCATGAGCAAACAAGCAGGCAAGAAGATCTCTCACGGGGGAGAGGGCCAGGAGAGAGTGTCAGGAAGAAAGAGAGCCTGGGGCCCAATCCCACGCCAGCTCAGAAGCAGCCTCTCTCTTGCGGCGGCTCCAGGCTACCGGTCAGCCAGCCAACGAGGGGCGCTGGCCCGACCCACCCCCGGGGCAAAGATGGATCTCCCGCCCAAGAGAGGGGGACCCCATGTCAGGGCCTGGTCAGGGCCTGGTCAGGGCCTGGTCAGGGCCTGGTCAGGCCAGCGCTAAAGGCGCAGGGAACGTGAAAGCAGATCGGTAGGAGAAGCGGAAATGTGCCCAATCGTTGCCCCTCCCGGCGCTTGCAGCCGCCCCGATGGCTCGCTGCTGGCGCTCCCTGCCTCCACTGTTTCGAACTGGAAACCAACCAGGCTGCTGCGCATCTCTTGGATCACCGTCGTTAGCTGTTGGGCCAGCGTATTGACCTCGCTGGCGAAGGCCAGGGCGAGACGCACCACCTCAGCACTCTCTCCTCCTCCCGCTGTTCCTCCTGCACTACCAGAGGCCGCGCCGCCAACGGTGTTCAGCTTCATCCGCAGCCGGTTCATCTCTTGCCCTACAGTCAGCAGCTCTCGATCGACATCTTTCAATGAAGATGCTAGCTGCTCTTGGAGGGCGCTCAGTCCCTGCTCCAGTTGTTGGAGCAGAGGAGTAGGAATGTGCAGCTCGCGGCGAATGCCCTGAGCGTTGGCAGTCCAGCGGGAAGGTCGGGCGGCCTCCTCCTCGATCTGGCGTAGCAGAGCGCTCAGGCGCTGCAGCTGCTCGACGGTGGTGCCGTCGAGCACCCCCTGCAGACGCTCACGGCTGCGGCGCAGGCGGCCTTTCAGCTCGCTCAGCTCGCGCTCCACCCTCTCACCCAGGTTCTTGCCAGCCGCCGGGGGCGTCGTCAAGGCACCGGAGGGCGTACGGCCTCTCTCGGTCAGAGAGAGCGAGCTGCCTCCCAGGCCCGGGGTCTGGCTCTCTGGCCGCGCTGGGACCTGCAGGAGGTGCAGGTTCTGACTGAGGGCCTCGGCATGCTCTTGTTGCCGGCGTGCGATGACCTCCAGCTGCTGAATCGCCACTTGCACCCGCAGGACAAAGCGCCGGAAGCGCCCGACGGTGAAATTGAAAGCGTTGGCAAGCAGGCCAATGGGGTCATCGCTTACCGGGGCATTAATACGCAGATCGCCGGCGCTGACAACGCGCATGTCGCTGAAGAGATGCTCGGCAGCGTTGGTCAGGGCATCGCGCTGGCGCCGGGTCTCTTCCAGCAGGTTGAGCAGGGTCTCCAGCATGGCATTAAAGGCCGCCGAGACCTCTGCGATCTCGTCGCGCCCGATGACGGTGACGCGCGCCTCCAGCTGCCCGCTCTCGATGGCTCGCGTGACTTGCTGCAGGTGGCGCAGACGACGGACGAGCGTGCCTGAGATGAACCAGCCGACGAGGACGATGGCCAGTGAAGCGACGATGGCACCGATGATGCTGGTGATGAGCTGGTTGCGCTCTTCGACGGCTGCCGCCTGCTGCACGGCGGCGGCCAGGCGCTGATTGAGCTGAATGAGGGCCCGCAGAGCGCTGAGCGCGTCGGCATTGGTCGGCTCAACCTGGAAGCGTAGCAGGTTCTGGGCCTCGCTGAGATTGCCCTGGGCAATGTCCTGCAAAACCTGGTCCTGGGCGGCGCGATAGAGATGCCAGGTCCGTAGGGCGCTGGCCAGGAGGGTTTGTTGCTGCCCTTGCTGGCCGCTCTGACCGGCCTCGGCGAGCAGTCCCATCTCATCAGGATGGTTGACCAGCAGATCCTGAGCAACGTAGGTCGACAGGATGGTGTCATAGCGCGTCGCCAGTCCCGCGATGGCCTGACGCTCCTGAGTGATCGTTTCGTGGGATGGTGCCGGGGCGCTGGCGGAGGCCATGAGATTGTGTACTTCGGTGTTCATGAGCTGGAGATAGTCGGCGCCGGTGGTGAGCGAGGTGTTGATACTCAGCAGTTTCTGATAAAAGCCCGACTGTCGACTGAGGGATTGAGAGCGCAAGACACCAATCAGGCCCGCGGCGATGGCCGCGATGAGAGCGGCCAGCAGGAAGCCAAGCGTGAGACGTTTGCCAATAGAGAGATTGAGGAGCAGGTTGCCGCTGCGCCGCGAGCGCGGACGAATGCGCAGGCTGGGGCCGTCGCCGAAGGCCACTCCCGCTTGTGGTAGCGAGGAGGTCGCCAGCGAGGGGAGTTGCGCCTGGCCCTTTCTCTGGGCTGGCTGCTGCATCCTTACCCCTCCTTCCTGCGGCTGAAGGCGAAGGCGCGCTCTTGCGCTGGCCCAGTCACTACGGCCAGGGAGAGCGCACTGGCACCTTTTCCGCTGCTCCCGTTGAGGTTCATAGCCGCAATGGGAATATAACCCATCTCCTGCGCCTTCTGCTGTACTGGTGCGCTGAGCATGAAGTCAAGGAAGGCGCTCAGCAGGGGATTGTCGTCGCCCAGCGTATACATGTGTTCATAGCTCCAGAAAACATAGCGACCGGCCACAATATCGGCGAGCGTGGGCCTGGCTCCTTCGATAGCCAGAACACGCACCGCCGGGGTCAGCACAGAGAGCGCCAGGTAGCCAATGGCCCCCGGCGTGTGCGCTACGGTCTCGCGCACGGTCACGGAAGAGTCGGTCTGCAGGAGCTTGCCCTTCTCGTCGCGCCCTCCCAAAATGTATTTGCGGAAGGTGTCGCGCGTGCCGGAGGTCTGGGGACGCACAACTGGCACAATGGGCAGGTCAGGGCCGCCTACCTGGCTCCAGTTGCTGATGCGCCCCGTCGAGAAAATATCTATGATCTGTTGGCGTGTCAGCGAGGTGATGGTGACATCGGAATTGACCACCATTGCAAAAGGGATCACGCAGACAATATGATCGGTCAGGTTGGGATCGGGATAAATGGCCGGGTCCGCGTAGATATCTGAGTCGCCGATGTCTGCCTGGTGGCTGGTAACAGCGGCCAGGCCGGCCCGGCTCCCTCCTCCGTCCACCTGAATATGTACCTGGGGATGCTGGCGTTCAAAAAGGCTGGCAGCAGCACTGACCAGAGGCTGCAAGGCGGTCGACCCCGCAATGTGCAGCCTCCCACTGAGAGCACTTTGCGAGTCTGCTCCTTCCCCACACCCCGCCAGGATGATGAGTACGATGAGACCAAAACCGATCAGGGCAGCGCTGTTTCCTCTCCTTCTTTTTCTGCTTACCATTTTTATCAATTGGTATCAGTCATTGAAAAAAATCGATAATTGAAAAAGACCACCAGATCTGGCACACTCGCCTGGCGCTCTGCGCGCCCGGCGACCGCCTGGATCGGCGGGTTCGCAGGCCCGCAGAGCCTTGGGTGCCTCCTTCACATCTTATGCAAGACTTTGTTTAAGCTGCCGTTAATCGCAGGTGAAAGAAAGTTGATCGCAATGTTAAATCTCTCCACCGTCTCGCCGCAAGGAGGTCAGCTTGCTGAGAAGGGAAACGGCTGGCTGCTCCTTTGAGCAGGTGGCTGCTCAGCGGAGGGAGGGCGCTGATACACTCTCCTGGTCGCCCTGGCTCCACTGCTTGACTGCCTGGTATAATCTAACCAGGAAGACACACTTTGAGAGGAGAGCAGCCTTTTATCTTGAAAAAGAATATGGAGTCGTCTGGCGAAAGGTAAGCGAGCTATGCCCCAGCAGCGTAAAAAGCAACATTCCTCTAGCTATAGCAGTCATAGCCGGTCAGGTACGGCAACGCCCACCTTGAGAATGGCCCCTGGAGTCGGAGCGACCAGCGTGCTGCCGCCCACCGCCTCAGTTCCGATCGCTACCGCAGAGACAGCTGTCGTCTCGCCTTCTATCCGGCCAGCGGAGCAGGTGGTCTCGGAGAGGTCGGGGGAGCAGAGTGTGATCCGTGTTGTGCTGGCCGATGATCATACCTTGATGCGCGAGGGCCTGCGCCATCTGCTCGAACTAGAGCCGGATCTCAAGGTTGTCGGCGAGGCTGCCGATGGCCCGGAAGCCCTCCGTGTCATTCGCCAACTCTCTCCCGACGTGGTCCTGCTCGACATCAGCATGCCGCAGATGGACGGCCTGGCGCTGACGCGCCAGCTGGCCGAGGAGCTGCCCCAGGTCGCCATCATCATCCTGACCATGCACCGCCAGCATCCCCAGGTCCTGCGAGCCATCAAGAATGGCGCCCGCGGCTACCTCCTCAAGAGCGCTTCCTCACAGGAACTGATCCGCGCTATTCGCACAGTGCACGCTGGCGGGGCGTTGATTGAGCCGGAATTGACTGGCCCTGTGCTCGCCGAGCTACGCCGTCTCTCTCAGCAACCAGGTGCGCCAGGCGCTCCAACTCTGAATGACCTGACGGAAAAAGAAATAGAGATCATTCGCTACGTTGCGCAAGGTATGAGCAACCGCGAAATCGCCGCTCAGCTTTCCTACTCGGAGAAGACCGTCAAGAATTACCTTTCGGTCATCTTCCAGAAGCTCGGCATTCGCGACCGCACCCAGGCGGCTATCTTTGGTCTGCGTCAGGGCCTGCTGGCCGACGAGGGGCTGTGAGCCGGGAGCCGCGGCGCGCGAGGAAGCGCCATAGATCCTGCCACGCCATTCGACGCCGCGTCCTGTGAGTCTGTGCCAACAGGCCTGGGCCAGAATGCCTATGAACAGGAGGCCGCCCAGCGGATGGGCCAGGGCCTGGTACCAGGGTAAGCCGAGGGACTGATCGAGCGCACGACGATAGGTAAGGAGGGGGAGCAGTGTGAGGCAGCTAGCAAGCACAGCCTCACCTGTGCCGACCCCTTGCTGGCGCCACCAGTTTCGTCCCAGCCAGAGCAGCAGGGGTAACAGGAAAGGCCCCACTACAACAAGCGGCAGCCCCAGCAGGGCGGCCACCATAAAAGGGAGTCCTCCACTGCCGACAAAGATGGTTTTGCGCCAGCCCCGCCAGAGAGCTGACAGTCCCCGATACATCTGGACACGTACCAGCCCTCGCCCATCGCAGAGGGCCAGGCGATAGCCGTGACGCTTCAGGAGGGCGGCCAGGTCGCGATCATCAAGCGGCGAGTGGCGCAGTCTGGGATGGGCATAGCCACCGAGAGCCTCGTACACAGAACGGCGCAGCAGGATATACTGACCATTGGCTGTGGCCAGCGGACAGCACGGCTGATTGACAAGGGGTGGAGGGAACTGGAGGCTCATGCCCATGAGGGCCAGAGGGAGCGTAAGGCGGTTCCACCCATCGGCGATAATCTGCTCGGGCACCAGTGAGAGCAGATCAAGACCTCGTGCCAGGGCCTCGCCCAGGGTCAGGCGCAAGGTATGCGGCGCCCAGAAGCTGTCGGCATCGGTAAAGACGAGCCAGGTGCCGCGGGCCTGACTGGCCCCGCTGTGCAGAGCATGCGGCTTGCCCGCCCAGCCCGGGGGGAGTTCCTCGCCGAGCGAGATCAGGCGCAGACGGCCCGCCGCGGCTGGCTCCCTCGCCAGGCGTTCCAGAATGGCCCACGTCTGGTCAGTCGAGCCGTCGTCGACCACAATCACCTCGTAGTCGGCGGGGTAGTCCTGGAAGAGCAGCGAGCGCACGCAGCGCCAGATAGTGGCTTCTTCATTGCGTGCCGGCACGATGATCGAAACAACGGGCAGCCCCCGGGTCCCTGCCCCGGGCGGCTGATGCCGCAGGGGGGCGCTCCGTCGATACGGGTGGGCAATCCAGTGTAGGAAGAGGTAGAAGGCCGCCGTCGCCAGGCCGTAGCAGCGGAGCACAAGACGCGCGGTCCGACCAGGTTGCTTCGACACCAGGGCGACCCGCCTGAGCAACTTCCGGCTCATAGTCTTATTATAGCAGCTCCTGGCCGATGCTTGAAATATTGCGACCGCGTCCCCGCTGATGTACAATCACGAAGAGTGAAACATTCTTGCTTGTGACAGGCCGAGCTGGCATAGAGGCGTGTCGTCCCGCTGCGGCGGCATATGCCGACGCGACAGCGGTCTGGCGGGCGTCCCCGAGATGGGGAGACCCGAGCGGAGCGCCTGGGGCTGCACCATTCAGCACAGGCAGCAGAAGAGAGGAGAACCTCCCTGCCATCTTTTCGCCCGGCTGTGGAAAGGCTTCCCTGGCCGCCGCAGGGCCACAGGGGCTGGCATCATGACCGCATAGAAGCGGCTACTCGTGACCGTTTTTTGGGGATCATCGAACACCCTTGACCGACGCCGCTCCAGATGCTACTCCTCTAGAGGGGGGACCGTCAGAACGCCGCTTGAGCCCGCTTAGGGATTGAAAAGGGATTGAAAAGGGATTGAAAAAAAGAGGAATAGCATGCGGTATGGACGGTACGGACGATACCCCAGGCTAGCACTCAGCGCGCTTTTCATTGCGGGTATCATCTTGCTTCACGCCTGGTCCCCCCTGACGCCGGCTCCGGCAGTACAGGCGCACGCTTTTGTGATTGGCTCCGAGCCGATTGACGGCTCAACGGTCGCAACACCGCCAAGGATGGTGCGGATCTTTTTTAATGGCCCCATCAGCTCCGCCAGCAGGGCCCTGGTCTTCGATCCGAACGAGCGCGTTGTGAACGCTACCGCCAGCTATATCCCTTCCGGTCATCCCCGGGAGCTGGATACCCCTTTGCAGCCGAATTTAAGCGAAGGGAGCTATCTGGTTCGCTGGACAGCCCTGGCCGCCAACGACGGGCGCACAACCCAGGGGGCAATTGGTTTCAATATCGGTCACTCCAGCACCGGCCTGCCCGGCCAGACTATCCTTGGTCCGACCACCAGTAACTATTTGCCAACATTGGACCTGCTCGGCATCCTCTCGGTAGCCTGGGAGTGGCTGGTCCTGCTGGCTCTGACCTTCTGGGTCGGTCTGCTGGTCATGGAGCAACTGGTCATGGAGCGCCGAGCCCGCTCGCTGGACCTGCTCATGCGGGCACGGGCGCGGGCCCGTCCACTACAATGGCTCTGCCTGACTGCGCTGCTGGTCGGCGAGGTGATTACCTTGATTCTGCGCTCCGCCAGCCTCAGCCAGACCTCGGCTAGCGGGGGCATCGAGTGGCAGGCCCTGCGGGCTGTGCTGCTGACAACCTCTTATGGCCCGCTCTGGTTGGCGCGGCTGGCCCTGATCGCCCTGGCACTGCTCTGGCTGGCGGTGACTGGCCGCCGGCGTACCCCCAAAGGAGCGACCGCCGGCGTGGCGCGCGTGCTCCAGCGCCGCCGCGGTTCGCGCTTCGGACAGCTCCGGCGCCAGGTGACGCAGGAGTACCGGGTGACAAAGGAGCTGGTGACGACCGAGGAAATTCCCCCAGGCGGCAGTAACCTCCCTCTTTCGCCCTGGGATACCGTGCTCTGGCTGACCCTGGCCGCCCTCTACTTGCTCGCCTGGACATTGACCAGCGATGAGGTGCAACAGACCTCCCTCCACATCAGCGCCATCGTGCTCTCCTGGCTGGCCCTGCTGGCTCAGGCCGTCTGGTTCGGGGGCCTGGCCTACCTGGGCTACGTCTTGCTGCCCTTGCTCGCAGCCGTTGAGCCGGATCACCACGCCGATCTGCTGGTGACCCTGACCCGTCGCCTGACCCCCCTGCTACTGACGGCAATGGCTGTGCTGCTGGTCAGTCAGCTCTTCCTCGCGGAGAGCGTCTTCTCTGATCTCCAGGCCCTGCTCTCAACCGCCTATGGCCGCACTCTGCTGGTGCGCCAGGCCCTGATCGCTCTCCTCCTGGCCCTGACGCTCTTCATGCTCTTCCGCATCACACCCCGGCTGGCACGCCAGACGCTGCTCTTGCCGGTGGTCGACGCCGAGCTGCCAGCCCGCCGTACGCGCCGCGAGGCCCTCCTCCAGACAGAGCGTCAGCTCGGGCGCCTGCTCAAGGCACAGTCGTGGGTCGGCATGGCGATCCTGCTCTGCGCCGCCCTGATGAGCTTCTTCGCTCCCCCTATCGCTTTCCCTCAGCTCAACTACGCGCAGGCAGCCCAGAACCAGAATCAGACAGGGCAGACAGCGTCTCCAAACGCACCAGTGACCGCGGCGCAACAGGTTGGCGACCTGACGGTCTCGCTCCTGGTCACGCCAGGCCGCGTCAATAGCCCCAATACGGTCGTGATTGTGCTCACGGATAGCCACGGCCAGCCCGTGACTAACGCCCGCCTGATCCTGGCCATCAATATGGTGCTGATGGATATGGGCACGGTCCAGCAGACGCTGAATCAAGGACAGCCAGCCTATGTGGCAACCTTCCCTCCACGCACAACCTTCGATATGGCGGGTCTGTGGAAGCTTGAGCTGACCATCGAGCGCCCCGGCCAGGCACCGCTGCAAACGACCTTTGAATTCTCACTGAGCTGAGTCGAGCGCGAAATCTCACCCTGGTCCTCACTCCCTGGCTGGCTGGTTGGCTGGCTTGGTTGGCTAACCAGCAGACAGCACCCAGCCAGTCAGCCAGCCAGACCAATCGCCTAAAGGTTGGGGGGACGTTCCTCGCCGCGCTGGCCGATCTCGCGTAACGCCTCCCGATGATGAGCCGCCCGCTCCACATAGCGCTGAGCGCTGCCACGGATGTGCTCGATCTCCTCCGGCGTCAGAGTGCGTACGACGCGCACTGGCAACCCAAAGGCAAGAACCCCACCCGGAATCGTTTTGCCCTCGCTCACCAGGGCACAGGCCCCAATTATGGTCTCTTCCCCAATGCGGGCATGATTGAGAACAACCGCTTTCATGCCCAACAGGACACGGTCGCCCAGAGTCGCACCGTGGATGACACAGCCATGACCAATGGTGCATTCCTCGCCGATGGTCAGGGGAGCGTCAGCATCAAGATGCAAGATACAGTTGTCTTGAATGTTGGTGCGCTTCCCGATGACAATCGGCCCCGTGTCTCCGCGAATCACGCTGTTATACCAGATGCTCGCTCCCTCACCAATGGTAACATCGCCTATGACATAGGCTCCAGGAGCAATAAAGACATCGTGAGCAATGCGTGGCAATATTCCTTTAAAAGGCAATACAGGCATTTCGCTCTCCTCACAGGAAAGTTTCCAACGGCTGCGGGCCACCAGAGCAACGGCCAGTTCCCTGGCCGACGCTCGCCCGCTCTCTCATCATAGTACTCACCGTCCTGGCCGCCCGACAACGCTTCCCCGGCTTCTACATGTCTTCTTCTATCGATATATATAACTATATTAGATGCAAAAGGCGTTTTTTCTTCTTGACGCGGTGGCTATCCTCGTTTAGTATAGAAGCGTTATATTGACACACTGTCTGTCAGGCGGTAGCAGTGCAGGAAGGGTAGAAACGATGTCAGGTCTATCGACCGGTTGGAAGAGTGAGAGACCATCGCTACACGGCACAGGCCGCACCTTGCGTCATGGCGAATATCGCATTGAAGGAGCATTGAGCTATGGAGGAGCCGGGCGCCTTTTCCTGGCGTCACACGTGACGCTGGACACGCCGCTGGCGCTCAAGCAGCTACCGGGCGACCGGCCATTACCGGAGAGTGTCGCTGAGGAGCTAGACCTTGCCCTGACCCACCGACAGAAGAAGGCGCCGTTGTCTGGGCGGCAGGAAGACTTTCCCCTGAGCGGTGGCTCATACACCGATCGCTTCGTGCGCGAAGCGCTCCTGCTGGTGCGCCTGCGTCACTCGGCCATACCGGTGCTCTACGATTACTTCTTCGAAGATGGCTACTGGTACCTCGTCCTGGAATACTGTGCAGGGCCAACGCTGGCCAGCTATCTGCGCCAGCAAGGGGCGCTGCCACCGCTGGAGGCGCTCAGCTATGCCATGCAGATCTGCGACTTCTTTGACTATCTGCACTCCCAGATGCCTCCGGTGATCTACCGCGGCCTGCGCCCTGCCAGTGTGATTCTGACCTCGGGCGGGCGGCTGGTCTTTTTTGACCTTGGGTGTGCCTGCTATCTGCGCAACGGCCAGCTCTATGCCGACTTCGAGCCGGGCGTTCCGGGCTACGCCGCTCCCGAGCAGTATCAACGCGGCGGCCAGTGCGACGAGCGATCAGACCTCTTCAGCCTGGGCGTCCTGCTCCACGAAATGGTCACCGGTCAGAATCCGCTTGGCAAGAACGGGCGCCTGGAGCCGGTGGCGCGTCTCAACCCTGGCCTCTCGCCGGCGCTGAGTGCCCTGATCACCATCGCCACGCGGGCGGACCCGCTCTATCGCTTCCAGTCGGCGCGGGCCTTCTTTCACGCGCTCGAACGGATCGTCTCTCTCGAAGAGCGCCGGGCCTATCAGCGGCTGATGCGCCTGCATCTGAGCCGTGGCGCCAACCCCGCTGGCTCCAGCCCGGCTTCGAGTGGGGCGGCGGGAGCCGCCGCCATCACGCTTAAAGCGCTGGCCCCCACTGGCTCTCAGTCAACTCCCCCAACCTGCTCGCCCGAAGAGTTCGCCGCCGAGCCAACGATGGCGATCCCCGCCGAGCAGCTCAAAGCCGCCGCCTCCCCCTCAGAGCAGACTGCCCAGGTGCCAGCCGTCCTGCCCCAGACCCAGGAGCGCCCTCTTCGTCCCTCACAGCAGTTCAAGCGCCGCCACCGACGGCTTGTTTTTTTCCTCGTCTTGCTCGTGCTCCTGCTGCTGGGCATCTTCAGCCTGAGCCTCTACCTGCTCAGCCAGCTTCAGGACGCCCCTTTCTGGCTGGGGGTCAGGATCTCGTAGATCAGCGGGCCGCTGCTGACCGGGGTCTCGCTCCAGTGATAACAGGCAAGCAGCTCTTGACGAATGGCGGCGCACTCCTCCTCACTGCGCGCGTGAATCTCGACCAGGGGATCACCCGCCTGGAGATAGTCGCCGACCTTCGCCTGGAGCAGTAGCCCGGTCCGGTGATCGATGGGATCACCTTTTTTGAAGCGGCCCGCTCCCAGGCGCATGGCCGCCAGCCCCAGACGCTCAGCATGGATGGCAGCAATATAGCCGCTGCGTGGGGCAGTCAGCATACTGATCACTGGCGCTCGCGGCAGACGCTCCGGCTGCTCTATCTGCCGCGGGTCGCCTCCTTGAGCCTGGCAGACCTCCGCGAGCCTGGCCAGCGCGCGCCCGCTCTCGATCGCCTCCTGCACCCGTCGCCCGGCCTCCTCGTGTGTGGGCGCAGCCCCGGTCATGACGAGCAGCTCGGCAGCCTCGTGACGGCAGAGTTGGCTGACATCCGCTGGCCCCTCACCACGCAGGATGGCAACGGCCTCGGCCACTTCCAGGGCATTGCCAACGGCCCGCCCCAGCGGTTGCTCCATTGCCGTGACAGCAGCCTCCGTATAGAGGCCGGCGCGCTGCCCAATCTCTACCATGATACGCGCCAGCTCATGGGCCTCCTCGCGTGTCTTCATGAAGGCGCCCACCCCAACTTTGACATCCAGCAGTAGATGGGAGGCCCCCACGGCCAGTTTCTTGCTCATAATGCTGGCCGCGATCAGGGGAATGCTATCGACCGTCGCCGTGACATCGCGCAGCGCATACATCTTGCCATCGGCTGGCGCCAGCTCTGCCGATTGGCCCGCGAGGACCAGGCCGTGCTCCTGCAAGATGCTCAGAAATTCTTCGCGGGTCAGGGCTGTGCGCAGTCCACGGATGGACTCCAGCTTGTCGACGGTCCCCCCCGTATGACCCAGGCCACGCCCGGTCATCTTGGCCACCGCCACACCACAGGCGGCTACCAGCGGCGCCACCGCCAGGGTGACTTTGTCTCCCACTCCACCAGTGCTATGCTTGTCTACGACCGGCTGCAGCCGCTCGCGGACACGCAGCTGCTCGCCCGAACGGGCCATCGCCAGCGTCAGATCGCTCGTCTCGCGGTCATCCATCCCTCTCCAGCAGACCGCCATTAACCAGGCCGCCATCTGGTAATCAGGGATGTGCTCGTGCGTGTACTGCTCGACTAACCAGTCAATCTCTCCGGTGGTGAGCGCCTCCCCGTTTCGCTTCTTTCTGATAATTTCAACAGCTTGCATACTGCTCTGCTCTTCCTTCACCCAGTAATCGTTGCCAGACTAAGAGCGTAGCTGCTCCGCGGGCCATTCCTCTGTGAGCACAATGCGCACCGAGTTGACCTCGAAACCTCGATGGGTCTCGATCAGATAGCGCCTGATGAGCTGCCCCCCCAGGCGGGCCCGCCGATCAAAGGTGAGTCGCCCATTGTTGAAAGCAAAGCGCAGATCGCTCTCTTCGTAGAAGCCGCGGATAATCACGCTATCGTAGCGCTCGTCATCATGCTCAGAGAGGGCTTTGTAGAGCGTGGCAACCTGCTGCCAGGCGGGACAAGGAGGATACACGATCTCGACAACCTTTTTGTTGCCGGCCTCTGGCTTGTTGCTCCCCACCGTGTAGGCAAGCGCCGCTGCTGCCGCCAGCCCTTGCAGTTGCGCCAGTGTCCTGGGTGGAAAGCCCTCCGGTGGGCCAGCAGGGGCCACTGTCTCCCCCAGTGGGGCCGCGGCTGCGGCTACGGGCCGAGCTGAGGCTTCGACGATGCCGGGACTGGGCAGGCGGCCCCGCTGACCCCGCACCACTGGCGATGGCGGAACGGCTGGCGCTATTGGGGGGCGCGTCGACAGGGGTGGTTGCTGCACCGTGCCGATGGCTCTCCCACAGCGCAGGCAATAGCGTGTTGCATCCGTGTTGACCTGACCACAATAGGGGCAACGCATAGCTCTCTTCCTTCCTCTGCTCCTTCAGAGCGGTCGGCTCTTGACCAGCAATCAGCCAGTTCAGTATATCATGCACGGCGGGATCGCTCGCCCGGCCAGGCCCATCCAGCATCTTCGCTCCTGCTCCCCCAGCCGTGACTTTCGTCATAGGCATAAACGCATGCACTGACGCTCTCTAAAATAGGTCGTTCGATCCTTCTTGACCGGCCTGGCTGTCCTTTATACTACCTTTGCAATCAAGATCAGGCAAGAGCAACAGAGTACGGGGACGAACACCAGCAGCAGCAATGCAGGCGAGAGATCCCAGAACTCCGACTTGCCTCAGAGAGCTATCGTCGCCTTTACAGATTTACAGAGAGGAGAGGAGGGACCAGGGAGTGACAGAAGAGCAAGAGCCACGCTCCAGGGCTGAGACTGAGAGCCGGAGCACATCTGTGGCGGCAGCCAGGTCCGAGACCGGGAACCTTGTCGAGGTGCGCAACCTCGTCAAGCGTTTCGGCAAGCTGGAGGCCGTCAAGGGCGTCTCCTTTAGTATTACAGAAGGCGAGATCTTCGGTCTGCTCGGACCGAACGGAGCCGGCAAGAGCACAATCATCAATATCCTGTGTGGCTACCTGCCACCAGACGAGGGAGAGGCCCTCGTCTGCGGCTACTCCGTAAGACGAGAGACCCAGGCCGTCAAGCGTCTGCTCGGGGTGGTACCCCAGGAGATCGCCCTCTACCGCGATCTCAATGCCTTGGAGAATCTCGATTTCTTCGCCTCGCTCTATGGCGTGCCGGTCCACGAGCGCCGGGTCCGGGCCGAGGAAGTGCTTCAATTCGTCGGCCTCTACGAGCGCCGTAAGGAGCCTTTGAAGAACTTTTCTGGTGGGATGCTGCGTCGGCTCAACTTCGCCGTGGCCCTGATGCATCGCCCGCGGGTCTTGCTGCTGGATGAGCCAACCGTCGGCGTCGATCCTCAGTCGCGCGAGCACATCTTCGAGAACATCGAAAAGCTGGCCGCCAGCGGCACTACTGTCCTCTATACCACCCACTATATGGAGGAGGCCGAGCGACTCTGTCGGCGCATCGCCATCATGGACGAGGGGCGCATCATCGCATTGGGGACGCTGGAGCAGCTTCTGGCCATGCGCGATCAGACACGCGCTGTCTATCGTCCCCACGGTCTACAGGAACTGTTCATCCAGTTAACCGGCAAAACCTTGCGCGATCTCTAAGACCGGTCGACCCGGCCTTGCCCAGGACGGCACTCACCTGAGAGGCGCCTTCCTCAGACACGCGGCCAGATTAGGAGGATGGAGCGGCCATGCAAGCTATGTTCTCAATTCTGAAAAAAGACTTCTTACAAATGATGAAGGACCGCTGGTCCTTTATCTGGATGCTGCTGGTTCCACTGGTACTCGTTGCCACGGTCGGCTTCGCCCTCAGCGGTGTCTACGGCACCGGCCAGAACACCATCACGATCCAGGTGGCGGTCAGCGATCAGGACCACGGTCTGGTCGGTCAGACGGTTTTGAAGGCTCTGGACCAGCATAGCCAGCAGCTCACGATCAATGTGACACGCTATAGCGATGCCGCTGGCGTCCAAAAAGCTGTCGCCGACGGACAGGGCTCCGTGACCGGCGTGATTATTCCGGCGGGCACGACGGCCAAACTGCAAGAGGCAGCCGCCCGCGGTGAGCCAACGCAGAGCCTGGTTCAGATCTATACCATTCCGAGCAGCAACGACCCGAGCAGCGCTATCGTGCAGAACCTGGTCACGAGCGCCGTCGGCCAGCTCGCCACGGCTACCTTTGCCGGTAGCGCCGCCATCCAGGAGGTTGAACGCATCTGTCAGCAGCCTGGCAATCATTGCGAGCCGGGCAGCGTTAACCCACAGAGCATTGCCAGCAATGTGGGCGCAGCCAGCTTCAAGGAGCTGCCCGCAGCCCAGGTGGCCAGCCTCCACGCCGGCAATGTGCCGCCCCAGGTCAATGTATTCGACGTGGCCCTGCCCGGTTACGCCATTCTTTTCGCCCTCTTTGGCTTGCAGTCGGTGGCGGGCAGCATTCTGGAGGAGCGCGAGAGCGGTACCCTGCGCCGCCTGCTGATCGCACCGGTGCAGCGCTATGCCCTGCTCGGCGGCAAGCTGCTCACCCAGTTCCTGGTGACCATGTTACAGCTTCTTCTCCTCTTTGCGATCGGCAGCTTTGTCTTCAAGCTGCACGTCAGCAACTGGCCTGGGGTGATCATCCTGCTGCTGGTTTCCAGCTTCGCGATGACCGGCTTCGGCATCTTGCTGGTCTCGCTGGTGCGAACGCGCCGTCAGCTCGCCCCGGTGCTGACCATCGTCACGCTGACAACTTCGGCCATCGGCGGGGCCTGGTGGCCACTGTGGCTAGAACCAGACTGGCTGCAGGGCGTGGCCCACGTGGGTATTGTGGCCTGGGCTATGGAGGCGCTCAATGCTCTGATGATCAGCGGGCGCACGCTGGCCGAGGTGCTGCCGAACATCTTCGCGTTGATCATCTACGGTCTTGTCTGCTTTGTTCTTGGCCTGGTCCTCTTCCGCTTCCAGCCAAGGACAACCAGCGCCTGACGTTCCGCCAGAAGGAGGCAAGCAGCCCATTGCCTTGCCTCCCTCCCAGGCAGCGGCAGCAGGCAGGCCCAGGGACAACCGAGCATGGTTAGCTGTTCCAGTCCCTCCCTGGGCCTACCTACCGCCCCCGACTCCAGCCAGTTCGACCGACGCCCTCGATAGAGCGCGCCAGGGCTGCCGCCAGGGGCCTGAGCGTGCGCTTCAGCAGGTCAGTCCAGCCCAGGCCTCTTGTTTCAAGAGCAGCTCAAAGAAGCGATCCAGACGTTGTAAAAAGAGTTGCAAAGTTTCATTATTGTCACAGATTTCTATAGCCTGATGCAAAGGAAAATCCTTTTGAATCAGAGGGAGCTGCTCGACGAAGCCGTCATCATGGTAATAGTTGCGGAGAATCTGCTCTGAGACGAGCTGGCAACCAGTCTGGCAGTAGCGTTGGCGCACGCGCCGAATGGCGGTCTCCACATCGATACGAAAGTAGAGCAGCCGGGCATTGCGCAGAAATTTGGGGCTGAACAGGCGGAGGGCATGTAGATAATCGTCACGCGCGAATTCAAGCATGGCCAGGCCATTGTCAGGATAGCGGGAGAGATGCCGCTCGACGCGAGCCTCGGCCTCCAGAAGAACCTCATCCATGACGCTGAAGTCCAGCACATCGAAGCCACAGTAGCGACCATTCACGATCAATGGTCGAAAACGACGTTGCTCTGCATCGGCCTGACATTTCTCCTCTAGCAGGTCGTAATCGTCGACATGCGTGGCCCGCAGGCCAGCTACAGCAGCACGCTGAAGGAAATAGTGAGCTGCCGTCGTCTTGCCACTTCCCGGTCTCCCGAGGAGTAATACTGTGAGCGCCATCATACCAACTCCTTTCCAACCTCACGGGTTCCCGCGCCCCTTCAGCAGTCGTCTTGTATAACGAAGTGGAGGATCAAGCACGGGCTTCTTGTGTTACAGCCTCTGCCTTTAAATAACATTTTCACATGAATATAACGTCTCAGGGGGAGAACTTTTCGCCGTCATTCCCCGCAGGAAGCGATTGCGGTACCGTTGTCAGAGGGGAAGGCCAAAAAATTCGTTTGGGAAGAGGGGCAAAGGAGCAGACGGGCGAGCCTGGATGAGGCAGTCTGGCCCGCCCGTCGTCAGGGAGAGGAGGATGGCCAGTTCACAAGTTGCTGGGGGTTTCAAGTCGGATAAAGCGCCGGACATGGGGGCCACGGTCCTCGGCCTGGGGGTCCCAGCTGATCACGCAATTGCCGCCTTCCTCCTGCCCCAGGCTGAGCGCCTGATCGAGGTCACCGACAATCAGACTGCGCACCTCAGCCAGGGCCGAGGTAGGGGCCGTAGCATAGCGCTGCAGCAGTTCGACCAGCTTCGCCCGCAGATAGAGCGTCACCCCGAGGCGGACGCTCACATCCGCCAGCTCCACGCTGGTCTCGGGAGGCTCCAACTGCCAGACCGACTGCTGCAGCAGCTCGACGCGATAAGGGCGCCGCAGGGCCTGGCGCAGCGTCTGAGCAATCTGCCGCGCCCGTTCTAGCGAAATATTCTTGAGGAGCAGATAGAAGCGTCCCCCATAGATATGGTAGAGACGGCAATCGACGAGCTGACGCTGAATGCGCTGGCCAATGGCCTGAGTCAGATTACGTAGAGCCAGCTCGCCATAGCGACGGACTATCTGGCTTTGATTGTCAATATCAAGGGCAATAATCGAAAGGGTCTCCAGTTCGCCCGCCTCGCGTAGCGGAAAGAGATAGAGCAGCTCCGCGGGTCCAGCGTCCGCCACAGTTGGAGTTCCCTTAGAGGCGCCAGCAGGCGAGTGCTCTTCCTGCCGCTCCTGACCCATGTCCGACCCGGTCCTTACGGCCCCATCTCCAGCCAGAGCTGTTTGTTGCTGCAAATGGGCCAGCAAGACCTCGAGATCACGGATAAACTCGTTCTCCGAGAGGAAATTGATGAAGGAGCTATTGACGACCTCGGGCGCCTTCACCAGCTGCTCCAGGCCCTGCATGGCATCGAGTCTGGCCCGATAGAGCAAGAGCAGGTCCTCTACGATCAGCGCCATGAGGCGTAGCAAACGGAGATCGTCTTCGGAAAAAGCTTCCTGGGTAAGGGCGAAGACATAGAGGACGCCGAGCGCCGGCCCAGACTGACAGCCAATGGGAATGGCCACAGCCGAGCCACCGCCCCCAAAATGCTCAGGCCACTGCGAGAGGCCCGCGCTGTCGCGAATGGCCAGGCGAGGACGGTAGAGGAGATAGGGACTGCGCAGGGCACGGAAATAGAGATAGCTCTCATTAGGGAAGATGCGCGATTGACCTGC
Organism: Thermogemmatispora onikobensis; assembly: GCF_001748285.1. Taxonomy (NCBI): domain Bacteria; kingdom Bacillati; phylum Chloroflexota; class Ktedonobacteria; order Thermogemmatisporales; family Thermogemmatisporaceae; genus Thermogemmatispora; species Thermogemmatispora onikobensis. Next base: position 24,273 of record NZ_BDGT01000033.1, read on the forward strand.
ACGATGCGGCGAATGACGACTGCAGGCCATGACTATCAGGACCTGCTGCCCCGGCGGGGCCGCTGGATCTTCAGGCATCATCAGACAACAACAATGCCAGCGGTCAGCACCCCCTGGCGTCTGCCCCCCCAAGGCAATAATCAGATCCATCAGGCCATTGAGCACGGTATCCGAGGGATCTATGCCCCTGGGAAAGGCGCGCGCAGGATAGAGCCAGTTGCGGAGATCGGGAGCGAAATACACAGCCCACTGGTCGGCACAGGCATAGAGAGGAGCGAGCAGACGGCGCACGGTCTGGACGACCGGGCGCTGCAGATTGAGAGCATGCATCTGGCGCGGAACGATCAGCAAGGTTGGATCGGCAGGCCGGGCCTCTCCCTCGGCAAGCAGGGGCTGAATGCGGAAATCGCTGGGGTATTCGAAGGCGGGAGCCACTTCAAGAAAGAGGTGAAGGGTACGACCGAGGCTGAGCCAGCCAATCAGGGACTCACCAAGCCGTGCCAGCTCCTCGGGCAGGCGCGGCTGCCAGAACCGGCCACCGTCAGAAGCCTGACGTGGCAAAAGAATCGCCGCATGGCTGCGCGAGAGATCCTCACAGAGCAAGAGCAGGGCATGATGAAGCGCCTGACTGGCAAAATAGCGCCAGAAGACCGCGCTCTCCACCTGGGCGACGCGCCGATCAAGCGGCAACGGAGGGCTGGCCAGATGGCTCCCGGCCACCCCATGACCCTCACCATTGAAGCTGGCCGGGCCCAGTGCATGCCAGAGATCGGCAATGTCGAGAGGAATGGCCCCAGGCGGGTAGCCGGCATTGATCAGATCACGGATAATCGCCAGCTTCTCTAGCTCAGCGGGCGGATAGCGCCGCTGGCCGGTATTCGGGCGCGAGCGCAAAGGGCGCAGCAGGCCACGCTCCTCCCAGTCACGTAGCTGGTTCTCCGTAAAATCGAAGAGCTGGGCAGCCTCCCCAATCGTCACCGTCAACTTCTCACTGACGAGCTGGAGATAGCCGCGAATCCGCTCCCAGGTCTCTGGCTGCTGCAGATGCTTGCGAATGCTCTGAAGCACGCGATCATCCATCCTGTCCTCCTCTCCTGATTCACCAGACAAAGCGTCCTTCCTTCTCCAACGACAACAAGCGAGCTAGCGAGCGAGCTGCCTGGTTGATTGGCCGGCTGATAGAAAAGTAGACACGCCCGCTCACAAACGCTCACACTGACAACGGGATACGCGCGAGAGCAACCGCCCAGCACCCCCTCCACCTGCTACAATGCTCGGCATACGTGCTGCAAACGTTGTAACAATGACAAACATTCTACCGGCCCTATGCTCCCATGTCCCTATTATAACGAAACATTATCTCTATGTCAACTTTTATGACCTTTCAGGAAGACTCCTCTTGACAGAAAGAAGTTTCCTGCTGTATACTACTGATGCATACTAAGATTATCTTCAGACTTTCTCAGATTTCTTTATATTTAGCTCCTTCTCCTGGTTCAGGGAGCGCTCGCTTGTGTGGCAGGGATCAAGAGGGGAAGGCACTGGCCTGGCTGGGCATCTCTGGGTTTCTGCGGCTCGCCCGCTTTATCCAGAGGCCCTCTTCGCAATTCTTGTGCGTAGACCTACCTCTGTTGGTCAGAGGCGAAAGGAAGCGCTTATGACTTTGCGTTCTGGTTCTTCCTGCCGCAGCTCTCCCGATCTCCCTGGCAGCGACATGCCCTGGGAACAGCTCTACTGCATCCTGCGCCCCAGAGTGGCTCACTGGGTCCACTCTTCTTCTCTCTCTTCCTGGTCTAGACAGCGCGATGAGATCATCACTGACATCGTCCAGGAGACGATGATACGCCTGCTCAACTACGCACGACGAGCCGAACGAGGAGAGGTGGCACCAATCGATTCGTTAGAGCACCTGAGCCTGATCGTGGCCTATAATTGTTTCCGCGATCTCTGGCGCCGCGATCATTGCCTCATCTATATTATACAGCAGGATTACGCCGCTCAGCGCGCCAGCTCACTCTCCTCCTCCCTTGACCAGTTCGAGGCCGTCCTTGATCACGTCTTCGAAGAATGGCTCTTCTCTTTCCTGGCCCGCGAGATTGTCAACTTTCCTGAGAAACAGCGCACCGCCCTCCTGATGGACCTGGCCAACCGCATGCATTTTGGTCCCCAGCCGACGGTCCTCCAACGCGCCTTTCTGGAGGTCGGCATCGATCTGCAGCAGTATCAGCGCGAGTTGCCCGCCGATCCTGCGGAGCGCGGACGCCACGCTTCTCTGTTGAGCCTGGCCTATAAGCGCCTCGCCAGAATCGTTCAGGGCCAGCTGCGCGCTCAGGCCGCCTGAGCTGACTGCGCTGGCTTCCGGCTCTCTCTGCGGTCTCGCTCCTCTCCCTTCAGAAACGGGTCAGCCTGAACCCGGCTCCGCTCAGGTCTCCTCTCCTTTCTCTTCCTTCGCCCGTTCCCCCTCTCACCCACGGCTTGCAGCCGCTCCGCTGCGAACGGTACAATAAGAGCAACTGCGCGGCGCTTCTCGCGCTATGTTCGCTCACAGCGGCCAGCTCGCTTTCCGGTGCTGGCCCTGGTTGGTTCCCTTGAAACAGGTGTTATGTCAGCGTCAGCCACATTCTCACAAGCCTACCTCTCGGCCCTGCAGCCCTATGAGGAGGAGATGCTGCAGCGGCTGGCCCTGCTGGTCAATATCGATTCGGGTACTGGCCAGGTCGAGGGGATCACGCGCATTATAGGCTACCTCCGCTCCTGGTTGGAGACGCTCGGTTGCTCGGTGACTCTTCACGACGGCGGTCAGTATGGCCCCCACCTGGTGGCCCGCCTGAGCGGAGGCCGCCTCGTTGGTGGCAGGCGCTTCTTGCTGGTGGGGCACGTCGATACTGTCTATGCCCCAGGCTCCGCGTCAGCCTGTCCTTTCCGCCGCGATGGTGAGCTGGCTTTCGGCCCCGGCGTGATCGATATGAAGTCGGGCGTCATTATGGCGCTCTATAGCCTGCGCGTCCTGCTGGAGTCGCACTTCTCAGACTTCTCGGAGATCTGCCTGGTCCTCAATGGCGATGAGGAGATGGGTTCTCCCTCGAGCACTCCGCTCCTCTGGGAGCTGGCTCGCCAGGCCGATGTCGGCCTGGTGCTGGAGCCAACGCGCTCCCCGGAGATTATTACGGAGGCCCGTAAGGGAGCCGATCGCTATCTGCTGGAGATCAGTGGCCGGCCCGCCCATTCGGGAGCTGAGCCACATCGGGGCCGCTCGGCAGTCATTGAGCTGGCCCATAAGATTGTGGCGATCGATCACTTGCATGCGCTTCTGCCAGGAGTGACTTTTAATGTGACCAGGCTCGGCAGCAGTGAGCTGTTGAATGTGGTGCCCGAGATGGCTCGTTGCTGGATTTCGGTGCGGGCCTATACTCAAGAGGGACTGGAGGCCGCCGCTGAGGCCCTGGAGCAGGTCGCTGCCTGCTCCAGTGTGCCCGGTACCCGGGCCCGCCTGACGCGCACCCGGGGCCGTGTGCCCTACCAGGCTACCCCCCAGGTTCGGGCTTTGGTGGAGGTGGCTCGTCTGGAGGCCCAGGCGCTCGGTCTGGAGCTGGTGGCAGAGGCTAAGGGGGGCGTCTCAGACGCCAATCTCTTGATGCAGGCCGGCCTCCCAACTCTGGATAGCCTCGGGCCAGTCGGGGGCAAGATGCATGTTTTGCGCGAGGAGTTTCTGCGCATCCCTTCGCTGGCGCTGCGTGGGGCCTTGCTGGCGGGCGTGATCCGTCAGTTGGCGCTTCAGGCTGCACCAGCGGCAGAGGGCGAGGACGCGCCCGCCCGGTCTTGAGCGAGCCATTGCCTCTATTCTCGCCGGGCTGGAAGGCGCGGCGCCTGCCTATGCTAGCTTAGTTGAGGTGAGGGAAAGCATGCCTTTCTCTGCAGCAGCTGCTGCTGATCGCTATTTATCGCTGGCGCCCACGGTACGCGATGCTTTGGCCGAGGGCCTCCCTCTGGTGGCTCTGGAGTCCACGGTGATCGCTCATGGGCTACCTTATCCGACCAATGTGGAGACGGCTCTGGCAATGGAGGAGGCCATCCGGGCGGAGGGGGCAGTGCCGGCCACCATCGCCATCGGCGACGGGCGGATTATGGTCGGTCTGGAAAGAGCGAGCCTGGAGGAGCTGGCCACGGCTGAGGATGTCTTGAAGGTGAGTCGGCGCGATCTGGCCTTTGCTCTGGCGAGCCAGCGGCTGGGGGCCACGACAGTCTCAGGGACGATGCTTTGCGCCCATCTGGCCGGTATCCGCTTTTTTGCCACCGGCGGCATCGGGGGCGTGCATCGCGGAGGCGAAAGTACGTTAGATATCTCCGCCGATCTGATGGAGCTGAGTCGAACGCCGGTCCTGGTGGTCTGCGCGGGAGCCAAGGCGATTTTGGACCTGCCCCGGACGTTGGAATATCTGGAGACTCAGGGGGTGCCAGTCCTCGGTTGGCAAACGGATGAGTTTCCGGCGTTCTATACACCGCGCAGCGGTCTGCGCTTGCAGCAGCGCGTAGATGATGAGGCGCAGGTGGCCGCTATTGCCCGCACGCACTGGGATTGCGGTCTGGCCGGGTTGCTGGTGTGCTCGCCAGTGCCGGCGGAGGCGGCCTTGCCCGCCGCACAGGTGGAGACGGCGATCGCCTCGGCGCTGTCCGAAGCCGAGGCCAAGGGAATCCACGGCTCCTCTCTGACGCCTTTCTTGCTGCGCCAGGTCGCCGAGACTACGGGAGGCGCCAGCATCGAGGCTAATCGCGCCTTGTTGATCAATAATGCTCGCGTGGCTGCTCGCATTGCGCGCGCTTATGGTTCCTCCACCGGGCAGCTCTGAGCCTGCCAGGCGCCTGGCTTTCCGCGATCCGCCTCTTCTCACTGAATGCGATTGACCAGAATGACAGGTCGCCTGCCAGAGGTCGGCTCCTTCCTGTTGATTTCTGGCCGGCTAAGGACTACAATAGGAAGCTGGAAAGCACGTGCCAGAAAGGAGACGTGCCTTGAGATCCCGGGCGACGACGCTGTTCGCTTGGCAGGTCGGGGCCTGGTTACTTGACCTCGCCGCGGACCCCCTGGGTACCCGCGAAAGGAGCTTTGTCACGTGATTTCTGTTGCACCAAAGGGCAAAGTCATCGGCAGCATTCTTCTGACGATCCTCTGGATCTGCTGCTTTCTTTTCATAAAGCCGACACTGGTCTTCGACTTCGGCGGTGGGGTGATGATTAACCTGCTCCTGCTGGCGGCGATTATCGGCCTGCTGGTGCTGGTACTTTATCACATTTTCTACCCGTCCCCGCCGATTATTACGAAGCTGAGCCTGACGGTTGCCCTGACTTTGGTCTGGCTTGCCCTGATCATTTTCTATCCCTTTAAGGACCCCAATAATACGGCGGCGGGCGCCGTTGGCTTCTTTACCCTGATCGGTGGACTCGGTGTTGCGATCCTGTGGGTCTACTTCTTCTGCGATGAGCTTATTTGAGGGTCTCGCTTCTGTTGAGATCGTAATTCACACGACAGACACCTGGCAGCCGCTCCCCAATTTCGAGGAGCGGCTGCTCTTGTTTTGCCCGGACATCTGCGCTCGGGAACGCGGCAAGCAGGGCGGCCAGCGGCTGAGAAGATGAGCGCTCGCCTAATGGCGGAAGTGTCGCTTGCCGGTGAAGATCATGGCGATGGCGTGCTGGTTGGCAACGCGGATAGAGTCCTCGTCGCGAATGGAGCCACCAGGTTGAATGATGGCCGTCACTCCGGCTTTGGCGGCAGCCTCGACGCCATCGGCAAAGGGGAAGAAGGCGTCTGAGGCCAGGACAGCCCCCCGGGCACGCTCGCCGGCTTTCTCGACGGCCAGTTGCACGCTGGTGACGCGGTTCATCTGGCCAGCCCCGACCCCTACGACGGCCAGCTTATGCGCCAGGACGATGGCATTCGATTTGACGTGGCGCACGACTTTCCAGGCGAACATGAGATCGGTCATTTCTTCAAGCGTCGGTTTGCGTTCGGTGACGACGCGATATTCTAGCTCGTGCTCGCCAATGAAGTCGGCTGTCTGGAGCAGGACCCCGCCGCTGACGCTGCGGATGTCAAAGCGCCCGGATTTGAAGATCTGGGCGTTGAGTGTCGAGGGATCAATGGGGGCATGCGTGGCAAGCAGACGAATGTTTTTTTTCTGGCGCAGGATGGCCAGGGCCTCGGGCGTGAATTCGGGGGCGATGACTGCCTCGTAGAAGAGCTGATGAATTTCTTGGGCCACGTCGACCTCTACGGGCCGGTTGCAGCCGATGATCCCGCCATAGGCCGAGACCGGGTCTCCGGCATGGGCTTTGCGATAGGCTTCGAGCAGGGTATCGCCGCAGGCCAGGCCACAAGGGTTGGTATGCTTGATGATGGCAACCGTAGGGGCGGCAAAGCTGCCAGCGGCAGCCAGGGCTGCGTCCAGGTCAAGCAGGTTGTTGAAAGAAAGCTCCTTGCCATGCAGGACTTCAGCCGTGGCAACCGCCGGTCGAGACTCTTTGACGGTTGAGAGGCCTCCCCAGCGGTAGAAGGCCGCCCGCTGATGGGGATTCTCGCCGTAGCGTAGGGCCTGAATACGCTGCAGAGGTAGGGTCAGTTCCTCGGGGAAGTAGTCGGTGTCCTGGCTGCGTAGATATTCGGCAATGGCCGTATCATAACTGGCTGTATACTGGAAGGCAATGGCGGCCAGCCGGCGCCGGGTCTCCTGGCTGACTTCCCCACGCTCCTGCCACTCCTGCAGGACCAGCTCGTAATCCTGGGGACGCACCAGGACAACGACATCCTGGAAGTTCTTGGCAGCGGCGCGAATGAGGGCGACACCCCCAATGTCGATTTGCTCCTGGGCTTCTTCCAGGCTCACGCCTTCACGGGCGACGGTCTCGATAAACGGATAGAGATTAACGGCCACCAGATCGATGGGAACAATGCCGTGCTCTTCTAGCTCGCGCATGTGGGCCGGGTCAGAGCGCCGCGCCAGAATGCCACCATAAATATGGGGGTGGAGGGTCTTGACTCGCCCCCCGAGGATCTCTGGAAATTGGATGAGGCCGCTGACTGGTTGCACCGCTACGCCAGCGCTTTGGAGGGCCGCCGCGGTTCCCCCAGTGGCAAAGATGGTCACCTGGCGCTCTGCCAGGGCCCGCCCTAGCTCGTCTAGACGTTCGCGATTGGCTACGCTGATGATTGCTCGCATGCTGGTTCGTTCCTTTCGCTTGGCTGGCTGCCAGTAGAGCCACTTTCCACGTTGGTTACTGAGCTATGCGCTCGCCTTCGTACCTGTCTGCCCCGCCCGCGCTCACATGGCTTCACAAGCTGAGTGGCCGCCACGACACCCGCTCCCGACGGGGCCAGCGCTCCGCTCCGACCGGCGCCTGTCGCCAGATGGCAGGTGATCCTCCTTCTCTCCGCCTGCTCTCCATCCTCTTTTACTTTTATGGTTACAGGCCGAGGGGTCGCTCTATCGCGCCCCAGCAGAAATACACTCTCTACTCCTTGAGACAGGTCTCGTGACCGTTGATGCAGATAGATGAGATGGATCAGACAGGATAGCCCCTTGCCTGGCTGGTTTGCTGGCCGGAGGAGAAGAGATTTCAATGCATAGTATAGCAAAAAGGGGAGACCCCTCGACTAGCGCTGTGTTGGTGGCCAAAGGCCGGAGCCTGGTTCTCTCTCTTTCGCTGCTCTGCCGCCGCCCCTCAGCCAGCGCTTGCTTTCTTAACCGCCCGATGGTACTTTCCTGCCAGCTTCTGGCTGAAGTCTCAGGATCGGCAGAGGCTCAGAGTATTATCTCATCCAGACTGCATTGATCAAGATGCGTTATTCGATGCAGGAGCCTTTCACTGCGTTTCAGCAGGATTCACAAGGGTGCTGGTTCGCACGCCAGCGACCTGGCGCTCTCAAGGGGGGGTCTGAACATCAATGAAGTCACTGCTCAAAGAGGCTTCCAGGCCGGCCCGCACCGGTCTGGAGTCCGAACGCCGACGAAGGCGTCGACGTTTCTCCCCGCTGGTGTTGGTGGGGATTGCGGTGCCGCTGGTCCTGGCGCTGGCGAGCGGCGCCCTCTATCTGCTCCCGCGACTCACCGGCTCACAGGCTGCCGCGCCCGCCAATAGCGATTGTACGCTGATTGTTCCGCCCCATCCGCTCACGGCGCAGGGTCTGGCCACGCCCTATCAGCTCGTGGCAACCAACCCGGCCCGTGGTCCCTGCCACGAGGCCAATCCCGATCAAGCGGCCTTTGTCCAGGCGGCAGTCATTGATCCAGCAACGGGGCGGCTTGCTATTTATAATCCCCTGGTGGTCGACCGCGGTCAGAGGCCGGCGCTGGCCCCGGTGGTGCCGCGTCTGCCCACAGGGGGGGTGGTGGCGCTCTGGTTCGGCTTCAACGGCGAGAATCTGACGCTGCGCAGCAGTGGCAATAGTCTAGCCGAAGGCCACTGCGTGAATGGCATCCGCGGCTCGCTCTTCGGCCAGTTCGCCTATTGCAACGCGCCTGCTTTCTTTGCCGCCGCCAATCAGGCCATGCGAGCCGGCAAGTTGAAGCCGCCGCCGCTAGGGCGGGCACGCGACGGCCTCCCCTGCCCCAGCGTGCGCGATTTTTCGCTGGTCGACCAGGACCAGAGCGATAATGTCACCACGGCCTATCTGGTCACCAGGGACGGGCGCACCGCTCAGATGACACGCCACGCCATTGCCGTGCTCCAGCATGCTCAGCCCCAGGTGAATGGCAGCGATAACCGTCTGCTGGCGCTCGGGCTGGACGGTGCTCTGGGCTGCACCCCCTGGATGGCCCCCGATCTGGCCGATCCAGGCCAGATGACAACAGCTCTGCCGCTCAACGAGCTGCAGGCCGCCGTCTGGCAGCGGGCGCCGGTCGCCCTGGTTCCTAATGGCGACCCGATGGCGACCGTTGATGGCCATCCCAACCTGGCGAAGCTCAACGCCTACCGCGCTGGTGTCGACCAGCCCCAGGTGCGCGATCAGGTCTACGCCAGCACTACTCTCTACTGCGCCAATCTGCTGGCGATCGCCCCGCTGCGCTTGCTCGTCGACGCCTCGCTCACGAAAACTCGCCCCTCCCCCGATCCAGCGGTGGCTAACTCGCTCTTTACTTTCCTGGCCCAGCGCTTCATTACAACGTTTGAAGCCGATGGCCTCAATTGCACCAGACTGCTGCATGTCCCCGATCCGGTGCAGGTTCAGCGCACGCCGCAGGGCGTCGCTATCGCGGCCACGATCAACGGCGAGGTCATTAACACCCCACTCGACTGCAACGTCAATGGCACGCTGGTGGTAGGCTGCAATGGGACGGCAACCCTCAACGGCCAGACCTGTAGCCTGATGAGCGATCGGCGTACCCACCAGATTGTGGTCACCTGCCCGGCCAGTCAGCGCCAGTGAGCGAGGAGAGGCGGGACCTCGACCCGGTGCGGCTTGCGCTCCTGAACCGAAGCGAGGTCAGCCAGCAGGGAGGAACGTGAGCGCCAGTAGGCCGGTGAGCATTGTCTCTGGCCAATAACACTACATGGACGCCAGCGACCCATAGCCTGACCCCAAAAAAGAGAGAGCAGGCAGGAAGGAGATGGGCCCAACCTGCTTGCTCTCTCCGCTGCTGCCGGGTAGGCTGTCCTGCACCCCGGCAGCAGCACGCACGCTATTCTAGGCTATCTTACGTCCTGCTGCTGCCAGACAGATCAGGTTGAGGAGGGAAGCCGGCTAGCTTCCCGCCTCAAGCTGAGCCTGGGCCTGAGCTACCAACTCCTCAACAGAAGGGCGCCCGGGAAACGTCGGGTAGACACTCACCTTGCGCTGCGTGCGCGAGGCATGGCCAAACTTCACATATCCGTCGATGAGCGCAAAGAGCGTGTAATCGCGCCCAACCCCCACATTGTCGCCGGGCTTGATCTTCGTACCGCGCTGCCGTACGATAATGGTCCCGGCGGTCACAAGCTGGCCATCGTAGCGCTTCACGCCCAGGCGCTTCGCCTTGCTATCGCGACCATTGCGCGAGCTACCAACACCTTTTTTATGCGCCATAGCTGGTAAACCTCACGATCTCTACTCTACTCTACTCTTCGCTTGAGGCTTGAGAAGCTTCACCCTCCTGGGACCGTACGCGGCGACGGCGACGAGTCCGGGCCTGCCCCTCTGCTTCGGCGGCGCTGGCAGCAGTCTCGGCGGCAGCTCCTGGCTCTGCAGCCGCGGGCTGCAGAGCCGCCCCCGACACCGGTGTGCCCTGCTCAGCCGCAGCGGGGGCCTGGCCAGTCACGAGGCTCACCCCGTCGAGCAGGATGTCATCGATGGTCAGGATGCTAATCTCCTGGCGATGACCCCGGCGACGGCGATAGCGCTTCTTCGACTTATACTTGAAGACAACGACTTTATGACCCCGTGCATGCTGCTTGACGGTAGCCAACACGGTGGCGTTCTCCACCAGCGGACGCCCGATCAAGGTGCGATCAGCGTCCGAGAGCAGCAGGACATCGCCAACGCGGATCTGGGTGCCCTCCTGCACGGGGAGGCGATTGACCTCCAGGGTCTCGCCTACCTCAACTTTGAATTGTCTCCCACCACTTTTAATAACTGCGAACATTGCTTCTGTTCGGCTCCTTTACCTCTACCTCCGCTCATCAACGCTGTGCGGCAATCACTTTCTCCAGACTTCAATCGCCACTCGGCCTTGCTGCCTGCCTTGAGCCAACAGCCAGGATGAGTCACGGCATACACACAACAGGTATGCGGTGCGGGCGGGATACGTCGAAGGCGTGGGTGGAGACCTTCGGCACAGTTCCCGGGCCGTGCGCATAAGAGTGCTCAGTTGTTCCCCTCGGTCGAGCGCAGGACAGAACCAGGCAGAGAAAGTGGCAGCAGCTGCACCAGAGAGAAAGAGCGGCAGACCTTCACTCGGGAAGGAGCAACCTCGCTCGATTCGGCCTGTTCTGCCTGTCCATCTGCTCACCAGAAGAGAGCGCACACGGCCAGCGATAATCAGGATACGATTTCTGTTCGAGCCTGGAGAGGGCGCGTCTCTGGCCCTGCCTGCCTACCTGACTGCCTGGGCCAGGCCACGAGACTGATCTCAGCCACCATCTGGGATGAGACTACCTGGCGCGAGGCAAACCCTGGCTTGACTGGACCTGACTGACACACCCTGCCGCCGCGGGCAGTCTTGCCGCCCAGGCCCGGGCGGGAGCGGATGCTTGTTTGCAGTGCGCAGCCAGCGCTGCACCTGCAGGGCTGGACCGCGACACCCGAGAGCGATACGTTAGATGCTTCGTCATGATAGCAAGCCCACAAGCGCTTTGTCAAGCATGGGTCCGCTCACCCTGGCTAGCCAGCGAGCCGGGGGAGGGAACAGGCCGCTATCACAGATGGACCCTATAGGCTATATGGTAACCAGCGCCAGCGCAGCCAACACGTGGCCGGCCCGTGCTATGATATGCTATAGTTGTGGTAGTCAGCGGTGTCGACCGCCCGGTCAAGCCGCTTGCCAGGCCAGATCGGAGCGCGTTGCAGTGATGGAAAGAAAAAGCGGGCATATCGAGCGGCCCGAGCTGGAGCGCTATTCGGACAGCCCCCTCTTCAATACGAAAGCCGTCGTTCAGCAGACCGGTATACCGGCGCCTACGCTGCGAGCCTGGGAGAGTCGCTACGCCATCCTCTCACCAGAGCGAGCCACTAACGCCTATCGTCTCTATTCCGAGCGCGATATCGCCCTCATTCGCTGGCTCAAAGAGCGCGTTGACAGCGGCATGGCTATCAGCCAGGCGGTGGCCCTCTGGCGTCATCTGGAGGAGGAATATCAGAAGGCGCGCCAGCTCCAGCAGATGGCCGCTGAGTGGCCAGCTGAGCGCCGCCCAGCCTTCCATATTGCCCTCCCCTTTGGGGCAACATCAGTCCGCCCTGAAGGAGGCAGCAGCCCCCAAACGATAGCGGAGCCACAGCCCCCGAGCAACGCCAACCCGCCTGCCACCAGCAGCACGCTGCCAGCAAACGCCTCTCCTGCCTTGTACAACATTCGCAGAGTACAGGAGGAGCTGATCGATGCCTTTAAGTGCCTGGATGACATCCGTGCCCAGCGCCTCCTGGCCTCGCTGCTGGCCGTCTACCCGGTCGAACAGGTCTGTGCCGAGGTGGTGACCCCAGTGCTTTGGCAGGTCGGTCACCTCTGGGAGACAGGCCGCCTCAGTGTGGCCATCGAGCACTTCGCCAGCAATTTCGTCCGCGGCTTCCTCACCAACCTGCTCTATATTTCGGTGAACGAGAATTATGGGCCGCTGATCATCTGCGGCTGCGCGCCAGGCGAGCCGCACGAGCTGGCCGCGCTGATGCTCGCTTTGCTCCTGCGCCGCGCCGGGATGCGCACGATTTACCTCGGCCAGAGCATCGAGATCGGTAGCTTGCTGGAAGTGGTGCGCGAGATGCAGCCGGTCATGCTCTGCATCTCGGTCACGATGCCGGCCTATGTGGCGACCCTGATCGACCTGGCACGCCGCCTACAGGAACAGCCTGAGCCGCGCCCACTGCTGGTTTTCGGCGGGCAGGCTTTTCTCTACCATAGCGAGCTGGCCCACCACGTACCTGGCGGCCTCTACCTGAGCGGCCCCATCCAGCAGGTCGTTCACGAGCTGCGTCAGGTCCTACACGATTACCTGGCCAGTGGCCCGGCGCGCTCACACGAGTCGCAGAGCAATGCCAACCCTGATGCCGACAGCTCCCCGGGCGGCGCCCTCCCGTCCTTTTCACCGACGCGTCCCACCCCCTAGCACCATGACTTGACAGGTCCCTGCTCCTTCCGCTTAACTGTCTCTATGGCAATGGGCCGGGCCGGGCGCTCTGCTCTCGCTCGCGCTCTCCCCGGCGGATAGCAGCCAGCCAGCCAGCTAACCAGCCAGTCAGGCTGGAGCCTGGGCCTGCGGTATCAGCGCCCTCTTTCTTATCTTGCCAGCAAGCTATACAGGGAGCAGGCAACAGGCAACGGGACAGCTTAGACAGGCTTGAAGCGAAAGGGAAGAACAATGAAGGAAGCAGCTCTCTCCGATGTCCTCGTCATCGATCTCTCGCGTGTTTTGGCCGGCCCCTATTGTACGATGATTCTCGGCGATCTCGGGGCCACAGTGATCAAAGTCGAGCAGCCAGGCAAAGGCGACGACACGCGCCAGTTCGGTCCGCCCTACATCGCCGGCGAGAGCGCCTACTATTTGGGACTCAACCGCAACAAGCTGAGCATCACCCTGGATTTCACGCGCGAAGACGATCGTCAACGCCTCTTAGAGCTGATTAAGAAGGCGACTGTTCTGGTGGAGAACTTCCGCCCCGGGACGCTGGCCCGCTACGGCCTGGGGTATGAGGATTTGCGCGAGATCAACCCCGGCTTGATCTATTGTTCAATCAGCGGCTATGGCCAGACCGGCCCTTATGCCCAGCGCGCCGGCTACGACTTCGTCGCCCAGGCCGAGTCGGGCATCATGGCGGTGACCGGCGAGGTCGATGGGGAGCCGATGCGCGTGGGTACACCTGTCGGTGACCTGACCGCCGGCACCTTCGCCTGCATCGCTATTCTGACGGCTCTGCGCGTGCGCGATCGCACAGGCCGCGGCCAGTATATCGATATCTCTCTGCTGGAAGCCACAATTACGCTCCTGGGCAATGTGGCCTCTAACCACCTGATCTCGGGCGAGGAGGCCCAGCGCTATGGCAATGGACACCCCAATATCGTGCCCTATCAGGCGTTCCGCACGCGCGATGGCTATATTGTGATCACCTGCGGGAACGATCGCCTCTTCCGTTCACTTTGCCGCTTGCTCGGCCACGAGGAGCTGGCCGACGATCCGCGCTTCGCGACCAATCCCCAGCGCGTACGCAACCGCGAGGCCCTGATCCCAATCTTGCAGGAGGTACTCCTCACGAAGGACAGCGAGAGCTGGCTGCAAGAGCTGCGCGAGGCCGGCATCCCCTGCGGAGCAATCAATAAGGTAAGCGAGGTCTTCCGCGATCCGCATATCGAGGCCCGCGGCTTCGTCTGGGAGTGCGAGCACCCAACGGCGGGCCCCATCAAGCTGGTTGGCTCTCCACTGCGCCTGTCTGAGACCCCGGCCCGACTCTATAAGGCACCTCCCTTGCTCGGCGAGGATAATGATAAGGTCTGACCCAGTCCGCCTATCCGTTCCCTCGCTTGCCCCGGAGAATGATCAAAAGAACCCATTGCAATGGAAGGTCAGGTCCCCACCAGCCAGGAGGGAAAGGGCAGGATTCGCTCCGCTGGCCCCTCACAAGGGCGACCAGCCACGCGAGCCAGGCCCGTCTGCGAGCGGAACGCGCCGGGTCGTCAGCGTAGCGACAAATGGGTCTGACTGTTGTGCCCCTCGACCCCATAGGATATACTAATCGAGGACATAATGGTGTATCTGGAGGAAGAACGTGAAATTCACTTGTAAGCAGCAGGATTTGAGCCGTGGTCTCTCGGTAGTAAGCCACGCCGTCTCAAGTCGCAGCACCCTGCCGATCCTGGCCAATGTGCTGCTGAGCGCGGAGCAGGGGCGGCTGAAGTTGGCAGCGACCAATTTGGAGATCGGTATCAATTGCTGGGTTGAGGCCCAGATCGAGGAGGAGGGAACAACGACAGTCCCGGCCCGCCTCTTCACAGAGCTGGTCAATAGCCTTCCCCAGGGGGCGGTCCAGGTCGCGGCCCAGGCCGACACCCATGTGGTCAATCTGCAGTGTCTGGGTCTGGGCATCAATACGAATGTCAAGGGCATGGACCCCTCCGAGTTCCCGCTGATTCCGACCGCCGAGGGAGGCGAGCCGCCGATCTTGTTGGAGGCGCCCCTGCTCAAGGAGATGATCAGCCAGGTGGCCTTTGCCGCGGCAAAGGACGAGTCGCGCCCGGTTTTCACAGGCGTGCTGGTGCAGGTCCGCAACGAGCAGGTGACCTTTGTGGCCGCCGATGCCTTCCGCCTGGCCACGCGGACGGCTCCGCTGCCGGGAGCCACTGAGCCACGCGAGGATATCTTGATCCCGGCACGTACCCTGACTGAGCTGGCGCGCATCCTGCCCAACGAGGGCCCCGTTGAGATGATCGTCACCCCCAACCATCGTCAGGTGCTCTTCCATACGGAGCAGATCGATCTCGTCTCTCGCCTGCTCGACGGCACCTTCCCGAACTACCGCGCCATCATTCCGGCGGAGTATAAGACGCGCGCGGTATTGGAGACAAAGGCGCTGACCGAGCGTGTGAAGGCCGCCGCTCTCTTCGCGCGCAATAGCTCGAACATCACGCGCTTGAAGATCTCGCCACAGGGCGCCAATGGCTCGGAGACCGGCACAGTGACAATTGAGGCGACCGCTGAGGATTTGGGCGATACGACCAGTACACTGACCGCCGCCGTCGACGGCGAGGAGATTCAGATCATTTTCAATGTGGATTATCTGGTCGATGTGCTCAATGTCCTGGATGCACCAGAGGTGGCTCTGGAGGTGACTTCACCTATGCGTCCCGGCGTGTTGCGCCCGGTGGATGCCACCGACTATACGTATGTCATTATGCCCATGCATACGAATCGCGCCTGATTGGCGGGCCTGCTCGCCCTGCCCTTTTGTCCTGTCCAGGAGGGATCGGCCAAGGGCACCCGCCGGGCCCGCCCGCCAGCTCTCGCCCTGCAGAGGCCGGACCTGGGCCGCTGCTACGCCAGCGCCTCGACTATGCTCGCTCTCTTAGTTAGAGGCTGGACCTCCCTCGTTGGTCGACTGCCAGCAGCGGAGGGAGGCTTTTTTAGCGTGGCCTCTCGTTCCCGTCGCTGCTCGTATGGTGAGGCAGGCGGCTCATTACCAGGCAGGCCAGCATTGCCTGTCTGTCCGGCGTATGGTGGGGCAGCGGCTGCTTTTATTGGAGACAGGTAGGTAGATGGAGCCTCGATGCACCTCGTACATCTCGCGCTGACCGACTTTCGCAACTATAGACAGCTTGATCTGCCTCTGGGGCCGGGCCTTTTTCTCTTCTGCGGGGACAACGCTCAGGGCAAGACAAACCTGCTGGAAGCCGTCTCGATGATCGCGACGAGCACTTCGTTTCACGCCACGGCAGATCGCGAGGTGGTCAACTGGTATGCGCCCGACCATCTGGCCCGCCTCGATGCGCGCGTCCGGCGACGCGATGGCGAGTTGCATGTGGAAATCGTCATCTTCGATCCGACGCCTCCGCTGTTGGGCAGTGGCGAGCAGGCGGTTCGCCCCCCCCACTGGCCCGGCGGTACGCAGCGCAAGCGCATCAAGATCAACGAGGTGCCCCGCCGGGCGCTTGATCTTATCGGCAGCATGACCAATGTGCTCTTCGCCCCCGCCGATCTCCATCTGGTCGATGGCTCGCCCGACGAGCGTCGACGTTTTATCGATCGCAGTCTATGCCAGGTGCGCCCTCGCTATTGCCAGGCGCTGCAGCAGTATCGGAAGGTCACTATGCAGCGCGCCGCTCTGCTGAAGCGCATCCGCGACTACCACGAAGACCCTCGCCTGCTGGACTACCTCGATGAGCGACTGACGCTGCTGGCTACGATGATCATGTTCGAGCGCGAGCGCATGCTCTCGGCTCTCAACGAGCTGGCGGCGCCGTTTCAGGAGCAACTGAGTGGAGGACGCGAGCAGCTGCAGATTGTCTATCGCCCTTCCTTCCAGCCTCAGCCGCAGCGCTCGCTCACTGAGGCTCAGGAGCATTATCTGAGACAGCTCCACGCTGTGCGGCAAAAGGAGATCCACCAGGGAGTCTGCTTGCTGGGGCCGCACCGAGACGATCTGGAGTTCTTGGTCAATGGGATGAGCGTGATCACCTACGGCTCGCGCGGGCAGCAACGCACGGTGGCCCTGGCGACAAAGTTCGCCGAGCTGGCCTATATGCGGGCCGCAACGGGAGACGAGCCGGTGCTGTTGCTGGACGATGTCTTCAGCGAGCTGGATCAGCGGCGACGGGAGCAGCTCCTGCAGGCCATCCTCGATCATGAGCAGGTGCTGCTGACCACGACTGACGCTGCTCATTTTCCTCCAGAGGTGCTGGAGCGGGCCTCTAAGTTCCAGGTGGTCAACGGCCAGCTGCACCCCTGGTGAGGGAGCCGCTTGACTTGGACAGGGGCGGGCGGCTTGCTGTGCGCGCCCTCTCCTCAGTGCGCCGCCTCGCCATCAGAAGAGGCCGTCGAGCGCTCGCGAGCCTCGCCGGCGGTCCACAGCTCGGGACCAGCGCCAGCGGCTGGACTTTGAGCGGCGGAGGAACGCCCGGCCAGGCCAGGAGCAGGAGGATTGATGCCGAGGTGCTCATAGGCCAGGCGCGTGGCGACTCGCCCACGCGGGGTGCGGGCAATAAAGCCGAGCTGGAGCAGGTATGGCTCGTAGACATCTTCGATCGTCTCCGGGTCCTCGCTCGTGCTGGCCGCCAGCGTCTCAAGGCCGACCGGCCCCCCATCGAACTTATGGATAATGGTCAGCAAGAGATGACGGTCGGTCTGGTCCAGGCCAATGTGATCGATTTCCAGAGCATCGAGGGCAGCACGGGCGATCTCGCGCGTAATCACGCCGTCAGCCTTGACCTGAGCATAATCGCGCACGCGCCGCAGCAGACGATTGACAATGCGCGGCGTGCCTCGGGCCCGGGTCGCGATTTCTTCAATGCCCTCCTCCTCAGCAGGGACGCGCAAGATGCGCGCCGAGCGGCGCAGAATCTGCTTGAGGGCTTCAACACCATAATATTCCAGGCGATAGATGGCTCCGAAGCGGTCGCGTAAGGGAGCCGAAAGAGCGCCAACGCGCGTTGTGGCCCCGACCACGGTGAAAGGCGGCAAAGAGATCCGCAGCGAGCGAGCCCCCGGCCCCTTGCCAATCACCACATCGATGGCGAAGTCCTCCATCGCCGAATAGAGGCGCTCCTCCACGGCACGCGCGAGCCGATGGATCTCATCAATAAAGAGCACCTCGCCCTCTTGCAGCGAGGTCAAGATGGAGGCGAGATCGCCGGCGTGCTCGATGGCCGGGCCGGAGGTCGTTTTCAGATTGACCCCCATCTCGGCGGCAATAATATTACAGAGCGTGGTCTTGCCCAGGCCAGGCGGCCCATACAACAGAACATGATCCACAGGTTCATTCCTGCGCCGGGCCGCCTCCAGCAAAATAGCGAGATTCTCCTTAATGCGCTCTTGCCCAATATACTCGGACAAGCGGCGGGGGCGCAGACTGCTCTCGATAATCTCCTCTTCCTGGCTCACGCGCGGCGAGACGAGCCGGTCGCTCATAGTTCTCTCCTCGTGCTCTTTCTCCTGTATCTGATTGGGCCAGCGTCGGGGGCTGCTCCATCGGCTGCCATCCAGGAGGTGGGGGCTTGCGCACCTTCCTCCGCTCTCAGTTGGGGAGCCTCTTCTCGCCCACCCAAACCAGGGTCGCCCTACCTTTCCTCTCTCTTCGGAGAAGGAACATTCAGTATGATCCCTACCCCTCTATTTCTTTCCCTACATTATAGCAGCGGAAGCCCGGGGGGAGAAAGCGCCAGACGCCAGACAGGCTGGCCTCCATTGGGTTGACCGCGGCGGACCAGCGTTTTGCTGCGCGAGCTCAGCAGGTCAGCAGGGCAGAGAGAAGGGCAGGGAGCAAAGAAGCGCTGAGCATCTGGTCATGCAAAAGTACCATTCCAGAGAGGCACCTTGACACTGGTACGTTGCTCTCCTACAATCGATCCACGAACTACCCAGCGAGAGGATAAGGTAAGGAAGGAAGGAAGGAAGAAGAGGATCGAGGATGATCAACCGCTCCAGCCGCTACGCCGTCTCTCAGCCTTCCCGTCCACCTTCACGAGTCTGGCTTTTCGCCCGCGCAAACGCCACTGCCACAGCCGGTGGCCATAGCGGCAACGGTGTAGCGACAGCGACAGCAGCAAAAGCAGCGACGGGGGTCCTGGCCGTGTCCACACCTGGAACGACGCTCTATGTTTATCGCGACCATCGCAACTGGGTGCGTACGCTGGACTGGTCGCCCGATGGGACATGTATCGCTTCTGCCAGCATGGACGGCACGGTGCAAGTCTGGGAGGCCGCCACGGGCAGCGAGCGCTTTACCTATACCGGGCATCGGGGCCAGGTTCTGACGCTGGCCTGGTCGCCTAATGGGGCCTATGTAGCAACAGGTGGTAACGATCGGACCATGCAGATATGGAATGCCGCCGATGGTGAGCGGCTGCTCTCGCGTCGCGACCACGCGCGCTACATTCTGGCCCTGGCCTGGTCACCAGTGGGGGCCAGGCTGGCTTCTGGCAGCGAAGACGGCCTGGTGGAGATTTGGAGTTTGAAGGACGGCGACATCATCTTTACCTACGATGGTCACAGCCATAAGGTGCTGGCTCTGGCCTGGTCGCCAGAGGGAGAGTGTGTCGCTTCGGCCTCCTGGGATGGCACCCTGCAGGTCTGGGAGGCGAGCAATGGTCATCAGCTCTTTGCCCCTGTGCAGCATGGCACCCCGCTCGGGGCCTTAGCCTGGTCGCCTGACGGCCAGTATCTGGCCTGCGGCGGCTTCGGAGGCCAGGTCTATCTCTGGCATGCGACCACAGGCGAGGCTCTCTGCAGCTACGTGGCCCATCCCGGTTGGGTCAACGCCCTGGCCTGGTCCCCTGATGGGCGCTACCTGGCCTCTGGCGGGGACGACGGCAAGGTCCACCTCTGGGAGCTGGCCGCACGCGAGATTACCTTCACCTACGCCGGTCACAGCGATCAAGTCAATGCCCTGGCCTGGTCCCCTGATGGGAACCGCATCGCCTCCGCCGGCGATGACCAGACTGTGCAAGTCTGGTTCACTCCTTGACCGCCCGGACGATGACCAGCGGCATGAGACCGCCCCCTTCATCGCGCCTGGAGATGACGCGCAGCCCGGCCCCGGCGAGCGTGGTGAGAGTGGCCCGATTCCAGTGACAGTTGCCTGCACAGCGCCTCGTCAGGGGCGTCAGCAGATCTTGTAGCCGCGCCGTCACAGGGCTGGCTGCGCGTACATGCTCTGCCAGGAGCAAGAGGCCGCCCGGCTTGAGCACCCGCCGAATCTCGGCGAAGCCTCGCGCCGGCTCCTCAACCGAACAAAAGACCAGGGTGGCAAGCGCGCTGTCAAAGGTTTCGTTGGCAAAGGGTAGCTCTTCTACACGGGCCTGGTGCAGCCGCAAGGGCACAGGGGCCTCCCCCTGGCGCCGCTGCGCATAGCGCAGCATAGCCGGGTCTGGTTCAACTGCCTCGACCCCCTCCACTCGACGAGGGTCGTAATAGGCGAAGTTTAGCCCCGTGCCAGCCCCCACCTCCAGAACATGGCCCTGGGCTGCCCCTACTACTTCCCTTCTAAGGGCCTCCTCCCACTCTCCTCCTGCCCGGCTCAGCCGCTCGTAAACGGCGGCAAAAAGCGGATGATGAATACTCTGCATGGCGTTTGACAGCTTTCTTGAGAGAATGTTACTATAGCTGAGAGCGCGAGCCGACTCTCCTACACCGGCAACCTGCGCGCCTCAGCTAACGTGCAGTATACAGAAGCACGCAACGCAACGACGACCGGAGACCGTGGCCCCAGTCTCTGTCTGCGTCCTGGTCGGCCCGGCTCCTCTCTCAACGGAGTAACGTAACGGATGAACAACGACGATGCTACTCCCATCTATTGCGACCGCTGCGGCCAGGCAAATCGCTCACAGGCTCGCTTCTGCTTCCACTGCGGGCAGCCCTTGCCAGAGCGCCCTCTCTCGACGATGCCCGGGATCGAGAGGGAAACCGCGTCTGACGTGAGCGCCAGCACCGGCAAGCTCCCGCTCAATCATCTGCTGCGGCAGCGCTACCGCATCGTGGCCCTGCTCGGCAAGGGCGGTATGGGAGCCGTCTATCGCGCTCAGGATACGCAGTTTGGCGACCGCCCGGTGGCGATCAAGGAGATGAGCCAGAGTGGTCTAAGCCCGGAAGAGATCACTGAAGCAGCGGTGGCCTTCAAGCAGGAGGCGCTGCTCCTGGCGAACCTGATGCACCCTAATCTGCCGCGCATCTACGACCATTTCTCGGAAGAGGGACAATGGTACCTGGTGATGGATTTCATCGAAGGCGAGTCTCTGGAGCAGTATTTGCTGCGCTGGCAGCGGGAGCATCCAAATGGCCCACCCGGCCTGCCGATCGCTGAGGTGCTGGATATCGGTATTCAGCTCAGCTCGGTGCTCGGCTATCTCCATAGCCGCCAGCCGCCGATCATTTTCCGCGATCTGAAGCCGAGCAATGTGATGCGCACCACCGAGGGCCATCTCTACCTGATCGATTTTGGCATCGCTCGCCACTTTAAGCCAGGCCAGGTGCGCGATACCCGCGCCTTCGCCTCCTGGGGCTACGCCGCCCCCGAACAGTACGGCAAGGCGCAGACAACGCCGCGCTCCGATGTCTATAGCCTGGGCGCCACTTTGCATCACCTGCTGACCGGCCAGAATCCTACGCAGTCCCCTTTCCGCTTTACGGCACTGCACTCCTATACCCAGCCGCTGGAGTACGAGCTGGAGAAGCTGATTATGCTGATGGTCAGCCTCGATGAGCAGCAGCGCCCGGCTTCGATGGCCGCTATTAAGCAGGAGCTGCAACGCATCGCCGCGCTTCAGACAAGCGGCCAGCTTATCAATCAGTCGCAGACGCTGCCCTCGCAGACGGCGGCCTCGTCGGAGACGCCCGTCCTCGCTCCACCGGCCACTCCTGCCGGATCAGGCGCACCACCCGAGGTGATCTCGACGCGGACGCCGCTACCGACGCCAGCACCTGGCGCATCCTCTATTACTCCACGCCTGGAGGTGTCGCCGTCAACCCCAACGCCTGGCCGGCGTCTCTATACCTACAGCGGCCACAGCGAGCGCGTCTTTGCCCTGGCCTGGTCACCCGACGGGCGCCGCCTGGTCTCTGGCGGCTACGATCACACCCTCCAGGTCTGGGACGCCACGACGGGACGGGAGATCTTCGCTTACCGCGGCCATCAAGAGCCGGTACGCACCGCCGCCTGGTCGCCCGATGGGAACCATATCGCCTCGGGAAGCAACGATCATACAGCCCATGTCTGGGAGGCCGCCAGCGGACGCCGTGTGACAGCCTTCCGCGGCCATCAGGATTCGGTGATCTCGCTGAGCTGGTCCCCCAATGGAGACCTGATCGTCTCCGCCAGCCTGAGCAAGCAGGCCCTTGTGTGGGAGGCCATGACGGGTAAGCGCGTGGCGACATTGCGCGGCCATACAAGCCTGGTGAGCGCCGTGGCCTGGTCACCCGATGGAACGCGCATCGCCTCTGGCAGCCTGGATAAGACAGTGCGCATCTACGACGCCAGCTCCTGGGAGGTCATCTTCGTCTATCAAGGCCACTCCGACAGCGTCACGACCCTGGTCTGGTCACCCGACAGCACGCGCCTGGCCTCCGCCGGCGAAGATAAGACCGTCCAGGTCTGGGACGCCACCAACGGGCATCATATTTTAACATATACCAATCATAGCGATGAGGTGACAGCCCTGGCCTGGTCGCCCGATGGAACGCGCCTGGCCTCCGCCAGCGAAGATAAGACCGTCCAGGTCTGGGATGCCACGAGTGGCGACCACCTCCTGACCTACAGCGAGCACCCCGAGGACGTCAACGCCGTAGCCTGGTCGCCCGACAGCACACGCCTGGCCTCCGCCGGCGACGATGGCCAGATCCACGTCTGGCAGGTAGCCTGATGAGGCGGGCCGGGCGCCCGGCCTGCCCCGCCCCCGCCCAGGCAGGTGGCTCCTCGCTCCACCCATGCCCTTCCCGCGCCTGACCTCGCCGGGAAAGGCATGGGCACTTTCTGCCCACTGACCAGCGCTCACTCGGGTTTCCAGAAGTCAAGCAGGTACTCGAAGGTGGTGCCCATAGTGATATAATTGCTGGGCCAGCCGAAGATCCCTACACGATTGACAATATTGGTACGGTCCCAGATGATGATGTTGCGCAGCTCATAGCCAGCCAGGCGCAGCGCCTCGATCACGGCCAGGTGAATGGTGATACGCTGATTCTCCCACCACATGTCGGTGACGTTGACCACACAATGAGCACGCTTCTTGAGCAAGGGCCGTAGCCCGGCGAAGATCTCGCGCATGGCCTGGGCATAAGCCTCTAGCTCGAGCGTCCCCAGGTCTTCAGGCAGCTGGCTGTACTGCTCAACGCGGTGGTATTGATCGTTCTTCCGCGCCTGACCGCGCCGGCTTTTGTTGAGGCGCGCCCGATTGAGCAGGTTAGCATAGGGGGGCGAGGTGACAATACAGGCAACACTCTCGGGGTCCAGGTACAAGGGGATGTTGCGCGCGTCATCCTGAAGGGCCAGCTGACGAGTCTGGACCACCCGCGGATCGCCAGGCCGCAACTCACGGCTGAGCCGCTCCTCCGCCAGGGCAACATAGTCAGGATGGATGTCGAAGCCGACGGCGTTGCGCCCAACATCACGGGCCGCAATGAGCGTGGTCCCGCTGCCCATAAAGGGATCAAGCACCAGCTCCCCACAGTGTGTGAAGAGTTCAATGCAGCGCCGCGCCAGGGCAATAGGGAAGGCCGCCGGATGCTTCTGCTTGTCGCGAATATCGCGTTTCTCGTAGGAGAACTGCCAGACGCCCAACTGGCATTTGATCCATTCTTTGGGCGTCAGGCAGTTAAGATGGGAGGGATCACAGTGGCAGGTACGTTGGCCACTAATTATGAGTTTCTTCGGTTGGGCTTCCATGAGGCTGGCTGTCCCTCCCTTCCCGCCCCCCGCTCGCCCGGAGACAGGCAGGGTGGTGTTTGGCTATCGCAACAGGGACCTGGACCAAGACTCACGACCCGTCAGCTCTCTTGCTCCTGGCTGACTGGATCGATCTATCTACCTACTCTATTATTCTACCTCCTCAGACTACGTTCTTTTGCGCCCAACAATAATCTGCCTGGTACCATTACCAAAAGGCCGCCGCTCGTAATCACCATAGATGGTCTCGACCGCGAAACCACTGGCCAGCAAGAGCAGCTGTAGCTCACGCGGAAAGTACATGTGAAGATCAAGCTGCGTCAGATAGCGCTCGTTCTCTCCTTGCTCGGAAAAGCGTTCGTGAATCCAGACCATGTGCTCAAGCTGCTCACAGGGATCGTAGCGACGGCTGCTGTAGATGAGCAGGGTGCTCTCGTCGGCGGGATCGCTGATTTCGTCTTCCAGATAGAGCTGGGTGGGACGATTGAGAGCCGCGCTGAGATAGTCAAGGTTGGGGAGCAGCACATCAACAACGAAGCGCCCGCCAGGCGCCAGGTGATCATAGGTGCAGCGAAAGGTGGCCAGCTGCTCTTCAATGGTATAGAGATGGCCAGCCGAGTTGAAGGGCAGAAAGATCAGGTCAAAGTCGCCGCAGGCGGGCAAGTGATAGTCGCGCATGTCCCCTTCATGGAGGATGACGCGGCGCTGCACCTCCAGTGGCTCGCCTCCGAGCTTGCGCCGGTAGGCGGCGAGCATCTGGGGCGAGCTATCCAGGCCCTCAATGAGCAGTTCGGGAAAGCTGCGCGCCAGGGGCAGGCCAAGACGCCCGCTGCCGCAGGCCAGCTCTAGCACATGCCTGGATCGATATTCCTTGATAAGTTCGTGCCAGAAGGGAACATCCTGTTCGCTCTGGCTTTGATATTCCAGATCGTAATCCTCAGCTCGCTCGTAATACTCACCAACACAAT
This sequence comes from Thermogemmatispora onikobensis, assembly GCF_001748285.1. Classification (NCBI taxonomy): domain Bacteria; kingdom Bacillati; phylum Chloroflexota; class Ktedonobacteria; order Thermogemmatisporales; family Thermogemmatisporaceae; genus Thermogemmatispora; species Thermogemmatispora onikobensis. The sequence continues at coordinate 48,996 of NZ_BDGT01000033.1, forward strand.
AGGCCATACTGGTCCTCACCAGCCAGACATCAACACAAGACGGTGCGTAAAGAGCAGGTCCAGTACAGATTTCAGTACAGGCTTGCTACGCACAAATGCCCCTTTGCAGGGGCAGTAGCAGAGACAGGGGAAACGGTTAGAGAAGGAAAACGATGGAGGAGAACGGCAGAGGAACCGCTCTCACCATCTATAGTAGAGTTTAACACATGGTGGGCCTGCTACGCAAGGGGCCTTGAACCTCCCCTTGATGACGCCTTTATCCTCTTTGGCTGATCCCGCTCTCCCGCTCCTTCAGCCCACGTGATATATTACGGTTGACCCATGTCCGCGCCCGCCTGACAGCAGGGCAGGCGCCTGACGACGCGGAGGCGCCGGCAGCAAACAGCTCTCACCAGGAGAGCGGTCGGGGGCGCGCTGACTGTTCCCGCTGGATAGCCGCCATCCATTTGCGAACAAAACAATACTGATACTTTTCTCAGCAGCCGAAGAACATAAGGAGCATCTCTATGAAAATCAGAGGGAAAATTGTGGCGACCGGCCTCATTGCCAGTGGTGTTCTGGGGACGGTGGCAGTGGTCAATAAGATTACTGAAGCGCTGGCCGGCGAACTCAGCCCCGGCCTTGCCGGCGAGGGGCGCCGCTATCCCTGGAAATACGGTGACGTCTTTTACACCATACAGGGACCGCGCGAGGCGAAGCCTGTGGTTCTCGTCCACGGCCTCGGGCCCGGTGCCTCGTCCTACGAGTGGCGGCGTAACCTTGAGGTCCTGGCGCAAGATTTTCGCGTCTATGCCCTGGATCTGCTCGGCTTCGGCCTCTCCGATCGCCCGGCCATTGCCTACGAACCGCAGATTTTCAGCGACCTGATCAGCGATTTCCTGCGTGAGGCGGTGCGTGCTCCGGCCCTCGTTGCGGCACGTGGACTGAGCGGGGCCTATGCTATCGCCGATGCCTACCGCCATCCGGGCAGCTACGAGCGGCTGGTTCTGGTTTCGCCCCCGGCGACCATGCTCGAAGAGCCTTCCCTGAGTCCGCTTCGGGCAGCCCTGCGCCTCGGCCTGCGTCTGCCCCTCGTCGGTCAGTTCGCCTACAATGTAGTAACAACCCGGCGCGCCATCCGCAACTACTATGAAGAGCGCGCCTACTACGATCCCTCTCTCATCAGCGACGAGCTGATCGAATATGCCTATATCAGCGCTCATCAGCCCGATGCACGCTTCCCCGTGGCCGACCTCCTGGCCGGCAACCTGCACGCCGATGTCAGTGAGCCACTCGCGCGTCTGACTGTGCCTGTGATGGCGCTCTGGGGCCAGAACGGGGCGGGCACCAGCGCGGCCTTCAAGCGAGTCAATCCCCAGATTGAAACGCACGTGCTTGAACGCTGCGGTGAGCATCTGCAGGAGGAGCAGCCGGAGACCTTCCATTCGCTGCTGCGCTCCTTTGTCGGCAGCGCCGTCTAAGTGACCCTGACCCTGCCAGACAAGAGTTCCCCCAGGCAGCGCCTGCGGGCGCCCGGATTGCACGATCAAGGCCCAGAAAGAAGCCACCGCCCCGTTCGGTGAGGCGGCGGCTTCTTTCGTTCGCTCTGGCCCCCGCTGTCTTCTTCCCTTGCGCTCAGGCTCATGAGCGACGATGCGGCTGATGGGGGCGGAACTGCAGGGCCTGAGCCTGCTGGAGGCGACTGAGGGCCAGGTCCACCGCTGCAGCCTGACGATCCATCCGCAGGCGGTAGAAAACGCGCAGAGCGGCCCGGTAGCAGTTGCGCGCCTGCTCCAGGTAGCCACTTCTGCTGCGAGGATCACGCCCCAACTGGCTGTAGGCTTTGCCGCGTTCAAATTGTAGCTGGGCCCACTCAAAGGGGAAGGCTTCGCGCCTGTAGACCTGCAGGGCCTGATCGTAGCAGGCCAGCGCCTGGCGCAGTGCCCCCTGACGCCGTTGGCCTCGAGCCGGCAGACGGCGGTAGGCCCGACCCAGGGCCTGGAGAGTAGCCGCCCAGAGGGTCGGCGCGCTCTCAGGCCGGTAGACCTCCAGGGCCGCTGTATAGCAGGCTATAGCCTGCTGCAGATGACGGTAATGACTACCTTCACGCAGGCTGCTCCAGGCGTCTCCCAGGGCGCGCTGAAGCTGGGCCCATTCCTCGGGATGGCTTTCGCGCCTGTAGACCTGCAGCGCTGCCTGATAACAGCGCAGCGCCTGGTGGAGCAGGCCCGCCTGCTGGTCCGCCAACTGCTGCAGAGCCACGCCCAGATTGTGCTGGACTCTGGCCCATTCGTACGGGAAAGCCTCCCGTCTGTAGACCTGTAGCGCCGCCCGATAGGCCGCAATGGCCTTGTGTAAGAAGGCGCAGCGGGCCGGCCCCACACAATCAGCATAGGCGTTGCCGAGATTGCTCTGCACCAGTGCCCACTCGACGGGATGGCTGGCCCGGCTATAGACACGCAGGGCGGCCCGGTAGCAGTCGATGGCCCGCGCCAGATATTCCTGACGCTTGCGCCCGGGCAGACTGCGGTAGACATTGCCCAGGTTGAGCTGCGTCGCCGCCCAGTCCAGCGGCGCAGTCTCGGGTGTGCGCATCTCCAGCGCAGCCTGCAGGCAAATCAAGGCCCGATCCAGAAAAGGACGCCGCTCCTCTTGCTGGCCGACGCTGGCCAGTTCAGCATAGGCAATGCCAAGATTGTTCTGGAGCCGCGCCCACTCCCACGGATAGGCCTCGCGAGTAAAGACTCGCTTGGCCGCCTGGTAGCACATGATGGCGCTCTCAATAGTGAGGCGACGTGGCTGACCAGGCAGCTGTAGATAGGCGTTGCCGCGCTTCTGTTGCACGGTCGCCCATTCGTAGGGATGGGTGACATGGGTATATATTTGCAGGGCGGCCTCGTAGCAGGCAATGGCCCGCCTCAGCTGCTCTCCGCGCTCTCTGCCTGGCAGCTGGCTGTAGACAGTGCCCAGGTTGTGCTGGAGCTGCGCCCACTCGCGTGGGTAGGCCTCCCGCGTGTAGACCTGCAGCGCCGCCTCGTAGCAGCTCTTGGCCCGTCTCAAATTCGCTTCACGCTCACCAGCGGACAGCTGGGCCAGAGCATCCCCTAGCCCCTTCTGAGCAGAGGCCCACTCGCGCGGATGCTCCTCCCGCGTGTAGACCTGCAGCGCCGCCTCATAGCAGGCAATGGCTTCTCTCAGTTGTTGTTGCCGATCTCCAGCGGACAGCTTCGCAAGGATATGACCACGCTCAAGCTGCGCCGCTGCCCACTCGGCATCTTGTCGCATATCATGATGGTTGATCATACCAGCACTCAGCCCCCTGCTGGATTACTTCGTCCCTACTGGAACAATCGACTGTTCCAGCCCTCGCTTGAGATACTCGTCCACCAGAGCCGCTGGATCTCTTTGATCTGACGGCCCTCGCTCCTTGCAATGTAGAGCAAGGCAACAAGCTATAGACAAGCCAGCGGCGGACGACAGGGGCAGATTGGTCGATGAGCTACGGCGAGAGACGATGAGCGATGGGTTGATCTGGCTGACACTTTTAGCTTAGAAAATGGAGCCACATCTGTCAAGCATTCAAGCAGACAGGCAAGGCCAGCAGACAGCCAGAGCGCGCTTCACTGGCCTACCCCCTCGCCAGCCTCTGTGAGCAGGGGAAGGGTAAACCAGAAGGTTGAGCCGACTCCCGGTTGACTGGAGACCCCGACGCTCCCCTGGTGGCGCTCAATGATGGTCTTGCAGATGTGCAGGCCCAGGCCCAGGCCCGGGCTGGCGCTCCCCTGGGCCTGGATGCCAGGCACGCGATAGAAGCGCTCCCAGATGCGCCGCTGCTCAGCAGGGGGCAAACCCGGCCCCTGATCACGGACAGCGACCCGAACCTGGCAGTCTTCACACTCAACAGAGACCTCAATCGGGCTTTCGCGCGGCGAGTATTTAATGGCGTTGGTGAGATAATTGGTGACAACCAGGCCAACGCTCTCAGCGTCAGCCAGCACCATGACGGGCTCCGGCTCGCTCTCCGGCACCAGCTCCTGGCCAGCAACCAGGAGGCGAATACGCCGCTGAGTCGAGGTCGACTGCAGATCGCTCACCGTCTGGCGGACGATGGCCAGCAGATTCTCTGGCCGACGCTGTACCACGAGGCGATCGGCCTGGGCCCGCGAGGATTCCAATAAGTCGCGCACCAGGCGCGTGAGAAGACCGGTCTGACGATCCGCCCGCTCCAGCAGCTCCTGGACGATGGCCAGTTTCTCACGCTGCTCAGCGGTCAGAGGCAGACGCTGCAGATGGCGCCGGGCGAGTTGTACATTCCCTTTGATGGTGGTCAGTGGGGTCCTGAGCTCGTGACTGGCAATGCTAAGGAACTCATCCATGCGGCGGTTGCTCTCGCGCAAGGCCAGCTCATTGGCGCGCGCTTCCGCCCGCTCGTGCAAGAGACGCTCGTGCTCGGTGACCAGGGCCGCCAGACGAGCCACAGCTCTGATGAGCGCCACCTCTTCAGCGCTATATTCGTGCTCACGCTCGACATGCTGAATACGGATCAGACCAATCAGCTGCTGGTCAATGAGCATCGGGGCAATCACTGCAGCATAACGCTCACCCGCCTGAATTGGAAACGTTCTGCAGTCAGCATCACTCTGGCCGAGCAAACGATCGGCGCGCAGGGCAGCCACAGCCTCGGGAGGGAAACACCGAGTGAGCTGTGGCTCAGCCGCGTCATCCCCGGGCAACCACTGCGGCCAGCGTCCGTCATGGTCGTTATCGCCAGCATACGCCAAGAGCTGAAGCGTTTCATTCTCGGGAGACAAACGCAGGATGGAGACCTGATGGCAGGTCAGGACCTGGCAGATCAGTCGGGCGAGGTGGTGGGTGATTTCGTGCTGCTGCTGCTCGCAAGGGGGACCTGCCTCAGTGGATCGCAAGCTTGCTGGCTGAGACTGAGGAGAGGCGACCAGATCGCGCGGGATCTCTACCAGGGCTTCGGCCAGCGCAAGCAGGGCCTCTAGAGCTTCATGGGTGCGACGTTCCAGCAGATAGCGCTCGGTCACATCGCGAGCAATGGCCACAGCCCCAATCACAGAGCCGCGGTCATCGCGCACTGGCGAGCCACTCACACTAATGCGCCGCTGACAGCCGTTGGGCAGGCACAAGAGGAGATCGCTGAACGGAGCATCGGCGAGTACCTCGCCCTGAAGTAAGCGCTGCGAGGGCCACTGGTCACGTGCTAGTGGCTGTCCAGTGGCATCGCGCAGATCGAGCCTGGCCAGATAGTCATCGACGGTCATCTCCTTTTCAGGGAGTGGCGCCACCCGGCTCAAGAAGCGACGGGCCGCGGCATTGACGCTGAGAATCTGCCCTTCGCTGTCGAAGATAAAGACCGCATCGGTCATCGCCTCAAAGGTCGCCTCCAGCTGATTAGCTCGCAGCGTCGCCTCATAGGCCGTCTGAATAAGCTCGTCTTCGAGTCGCTTGCGGTCTGTGATGTCGGTGCAGGTGCCAACCCATTCGCGAATGCTGCCGTCGGCCTCGCGGACCGGAACGCCGCGTACCCAGAAGGTGCGATAGACACCGTCGTAGCGCCGAATGCGATACTCAATCTCGTAAAAACCACCGCAGGCCAGCGCCTGCGACCAGACGTGCAGCGTCCCGGGCCGGTCATCAGGATGGACAGCATCGAGCCAGCCTAACCCCAGGACTTCTTCCACACTCTGCCCGGTATAGGCCCGCCAAGAGGGCGAGTCTTCCTCAACCAGTCCCTGAGCATTGGCAACCCAGACAATCTGAGCAGTGGCCGCTACCAGCGAGCGGTAGCGCTCTTCACTACGCCGAAGGCGCTCTTCAATGCCGGCAGCTTCGCCCGCCGGCGGAGAAAGGCTCTCCCCAGAGGGAACCGGTGGCAGTTCCGGGAATGTGCTCATGGCGCTCCTGCTCTTTCCTTCACCGCTATTTCAGCTTTCGGCTCAGAGACGCTTTCGAGGAAGTTCCACCAATACGGGCATTTCTCTTGGAATAGATATATCAATATGTTTTGTGGCAGCAGTCTAAGTGTAACAGGGAGAGCGGGAGTACGTCAAGTTTTTACAAGCTCGCTCATATGCTTGTCTACGGGGGGCCTGATCAAACGGGCCTGCGTTGCAGCCAGGCCGCACAAGGACGGCCCGCCGTCTGTTGAACCGCGGGCGGCGGTCCGGCAGAGGGCAGGCCGTTTCAGTCTCGGAAGCACTCGTCCCCGGCAGATTCTGAGCGACAGGGGCCAGCCGCAGCCTAGCTGACCACTGCGCGGCGGAAGGTATAGATGCCCAGGAAGAGGAAGGCAACGAAGGTCACGCCCAAACCCAGCAGCACCCAGCCAATTTCCAGAGTCGGCAGGGTATAGCCGTGGATCGGAGGCACCATTGCATAGCGCAGGCCCTCACAGGCATAAGTCAGAGGATTGAAAAGGGCGATCACCTGAAACCAGCGGATACCATCCAGCTGACTCCAGGGATAGTAGGTGCAGCCAGTGAAGATGAGCGGCGTAAAGATCAGAGCGAACATCAGACCAATCTGCTCAGGCTTCACCAATGTCCCAATCGTCAGGCCAAGAGTGGCCCCCGCCAGAGCGGTGAGCACCATAATGCCGATGATGATCCCGATGGCATCGGCACGCACGCTGTAACTGCTGCCGAGGACCCAATAGGCCAGTGGGAAGATGATCGCGCCGGCCACCAACCCACACAGGGCCGCAAAGAGAATCTTTTCGAGCGCCACCAGGCTCACCGGCAGCGGCGCCAACAGACGATCATCGATCTCGCGCCCAAAGCCCAGATCGAGCACCAGAGGCAAAGTCACGCCCTGGAGAGCCGTGGTGACCACCGTTAGACCGACGATGCCAGGCAGCAGGAGCGAGGCATAGCTCTGCTGAGCAGCGCCAATCGAGGGCAGCACCTTGCCAAAGATGAAGAGAAAGAAGAGCGGCTGAAGGAGCACCTGAATCAGGAAGGGAATGAACTCCCGCCCCGTCACTACCAGGTCGCGGCGCAAGATGGCCAGAAAGGCCACCAGGATCATCAGCAGCCGGCTGCGGGGCCGCCTCTCCTTCGTCTTCTTCTCAAGAAAAATTGCATCTATCGATGTTTCAACACTCATGAACGGAGATTCCTCCCTGTCAGGTAGATGAAGACGTCCTCAAGGCTTGGGCGGGCCACGTGGAGATCGCGCAGCTCAGCGCCGCTGGTGCTGACGACGCGCATGGCCTCGACTGCCAGCTCGCCCGCCTCTTCGCCATAGAGGCGGAAGGAGCGGGTCCCATGATTCTCCTGTCCATCCTCGGCGGGCAGCTCTTCGACGCGGGGTGACCCTGGCAACTGCTCTAGCAGAGCGCGCAGACCATCGGGGGAGGGAGCGCCATCCCCGTTATGGGAAGCCACAGCCGCCTGGGGAAGGCGCAGACGCAGCTCCAGGCGCGTCCCACCTGGCACCAGCTTCTTGAGATTATCGGGCGTATCAAGCACCAGGATATGGCCATGGTCCATAATGGCAATGCGCTCGCAGAGCTGCTCGGCCTCCTCCATATCGTGTGTGGTCAAGAGAATCGTCACCCCACGCTCGTGCATGGCGCGAATGCGGTCCCACAAGAAGAGGCGCGACTGCGGATCAAGGCTATTAGTCGGCTCGTCGAGGAAGAGCACGTCTGGCGAGTGCATCAGGGCGCGGGCCAGCATCAGCCGCTGCGCCATTCCGCCCGAGTAGCGCCTGATCTTTTCGCGCCCTCGCCCCTCCAGGCCCAGCTCCTTGAGCAAGGCCTCGGCGCGCGCCTCGCGCTCCGCCCGTGGCACGCCATGATAGGCAGCATGGAAGGTCAGAATCTCGCGCGCACGCAGGCTCTGGTCCAGATTACTGCGCTGGGGCACCATCGAGATGCGCTGCTTGACGCCGATGGGATCACGCACCACATCAATGCCCATGATCTGCACCGTGCCGCTGGTGGGCAGGACGCTGGTCGTCAGAATACCGATGGTCGTGGTCTTCCCTGCCCCATTGGGGCCGAGCAGACCGAAGATCTCACCGCGACGCACGCTGAAGGAAATGCCATCGACGGCATTCACCTTACTGCGCGGATAGCGTTTGACCAGATCGCGCACCTCAATGGCCAGCTCTTCTGTCTCCTCTCTCTGCATCAGTGTCTTTCTCTCCATATCTGTTTGAGGCATTTTTACGATCTTTGCTCACTTTCTAAAGCTTCACCAGCCGCGATAGATCTGCAAACAGGCGCAGCGCTACCGCAACGGGAGGAGACCGGCTTAAGCTGCTATGATTACCTAGACACTCCCCATAGACAGCGTGAGTGAGCCAGTGTTGTAGTCCCCTCCCTCCAAGACAATCCAGGCTGCCTGGCTGAGCAGGACCCGCTGCTGACGGCTCTCCTCCCGGCGGTGCTGGCAGTTTACCGGTCAGGCTCACAGCAAGGTTGTCATGGCCCAGGCTGAGGTCCGCATCCGCGAGTGAGTCAGGGCAGTCCGCGACAGGCTGGCGCGCCTGTTTTCCCGGAAGGGCCTCCTGTCTGGCACAATTCTCCAACTATGTGGCTATATATGCCATATCTCTTGAGATTTTATCATGGTCCCACGAAAATATCAACATTTTCATGGTTAAGAATACCATGATAGGTGGCGAAGAGATACGTTCCTGCCCCGTCAGGTCCCTGCTAGATATCCAGGAACTCCACGCCGTCGTCTTCCTGATCGGCTTTGATGACTTGACAGACGGCCTCATACAGTTCCGCCGGCAGATGAGCGCCTAGCTCCTCTAGAGAGTCATAGACCTCCAGCCGATAGTCGTAATCCTGGGGCCAGCAGGCCCACCCGCGGCTCTGACAGTCTTGTCGCGACCAGTATCGCCAGTCGTTCCAGTCTGGCCCTTCTCGGACATAGACAGCGAACTTGCCTTTGCGCGTCAGATAGACGCGATAGAGCATTTCGCGGCCTCTCTCCGGTTGGCGACTCAGACCGCGGGCCAGCAGGCGCCCCAAAAAGCGCTTATAGACACGGGCCACCGTGCCCACCCTGACCGTCACTTCCCCAAAACCGGCCTGACGCGCCTCCTCGCGCTCCACAAAACGACGGAGGGCCGCCGCAATGGTCGCTGAAAGGTTACCACCCGCCAGCCGCTGAGCCTTCTCGAAGATCGGCAGATCAGCATCTGCTACATAGATGGTGCGATTTGGCAATGTCGGTACCTCCTACCGTCGCTTCCCCTGGAAGCCTGAACCCAACAGGGCCTGGCCCCAGTCAGCCTTCTCACACAGTTCCGCAACGCTCCTCCTCTAGCAATCTCAGCGCAGCAGAATATCAGTATACTTCTACGTATATGTAGCGCTGCGAGACAGTATAATATATGTATACATATATTGTCAAGGGAAGAAAATAGGGAAATCCAGGCTGGTCTGGCCGGGCCTTATGCCTCTTCGCCAGGGAGGGACCAGGGAGGTCCGCCCCCTGGCAGGGCGACAGAGCGGCGGTCAGTCCTGGCGCTGAAAGCCAGACAGGCGACCGGAGCCTGGGTGAGCGGGCTTCTCTGCTAGGAGCAACCCCAAAGCACATCGACGTAGTTCGCTGGCCCGCTGAAGCGCAAGAGGTAGCTGCTGGGGCAACCTGTTCCCTGCGAGAAATCGCGCACGATGACACGCACTTGCTGCATGCCCTGGGGGCGGATCTGCCCGCTTGCCGGGAGCAGATAGATGTCGCTCCGTCCGCCCTCATTCGAAGGTACCGGCCAGAGGCTGCTGTTGCCGCCAGGACCGGCGATGCTGGTGGACCAGGCCAGGTTTTGCTGAGCTACGCCGCGGCTGCTCAGGACCAGGGTACAGGACCAGCCCGGGTAGCCGCTGTTATCCACCGCCGGCAGGGTGTAGACGCAGTCGCTGCTGCTGGCCCCGGGGTGGGCTTGCAGGCTGGTTTTATCGGCCAACAGCAGGGGTTGCGCAGCCTGGGCAGTGGCGGTAGCTGCGAGCTGGGCCCGGGCCTGGGCCTGGGCGGCCGCAGTCGCCTGGACCTGGGCACGCTGCTGGCTCTGGACAGTAGCGGTGGCCTCTTGTTGAGCGCGTGCCGTGGCGCTGGCCTCTTGCAGAGCGCTCGTCGGCGTAGCTGCACTGACCCGTGTCTCGGCCTGGCCCTCCTCGCCGGGTCCCTCTGCCGCCCTGGCTGTGGCCACACTCTGCCCGGATCTGTCACTCTGGCCTCCTCCTCGCAGGAGGGCAGCAGGCTGGCTGGTTACCAGGAAGTAGGCCAGCAGGCCGCTGCTGACAAAGAGCAGGGCCAGAACCAGGAGTACGGTCACGACCTGGGCGGCACTGCGTCGCGGCGGGCGCGCTAGCTGGCGAAGTTCGGTCGTGCTCTGGCTCCTGGCAGAGGGCACCGCCATTGGGCTCGCCGCCGCTGCTGTCTTTAATGCTTCAAAAGATGCCCGGTACTCGCCTGTTGCCCCTGCCCGACCTGAGAGAGAACGCGGTGGCGTGCTACTGAACGTCGGGGTAGGAGTTGGGCAAGTCAGCGTGGGAAAGGTCCCGCTCAGAGCTGTTCCCTGTCCTGGCTCACTTCGGCCCGGCCAGGCCCCCCAAAGCTCGCTTTGGAGCAGCGGCGAAGGTGGAGGGAAAGGTAACTGCGGGACCTCGAAGGCTCCGGACGACAGAGGGGCGCCCGCTGCCACTGTGACCGGTGTGGGGGCCGGTCTCGCTCCGCTACTACTCGCCGCTGCGCCGGCCAGCAGCTCGTCCGGCACCACGTCCAGCTTGAGTAAGAGGTCTGGCAAGGCTTCCTCAGCCGACAGCGGAGAGCCCGCTCCCTGACGTTGCCAGCCAGCGACTCGCAGCGTCTGCCCATCGACCACACCCGGACCGATCTCAACCTCGACCTCTTCGCCCGCCACGTTCAAACGGCGGCGCGTGCCATCTCGCGCCTCGCTTCGGCTAATGGCCAGGCGCACTTCGATCAGCCCGCTCTCCTCCAGCCAGCCACCAGGCTTGTTCGCCGCTTCCTCTGAGTCGGGCAGCAGCAAGGCATTGCCGGTAGCGGCCTGCTCCAGGGCTTTGGCAAAAGCGGCCACCGAACCGAAGCGCTCTTCGGGACGCTTGGCGAGAGCCTGCAATAGCACACGATCGATCGCCGGCGACAGAGCTGGATTCTGGCTACTGGGCAGCGGTGGCGCCTTTTGCAGATGCTGGAACATCAGTGGCCCCGGCCCGCCTTGAAAAGGAGGTTGACCGACGAGCATCTCGTAGGCCATGATTGCCAGGGCATATTGGTCGGTGGCACAGGTCGGCTGGCCCTCCCATTGCTCAGGCGCCATGTAGGTTGGGGTCCCACGGATAATCTGACCGGTGGTCAGGCTGGCTTCCGCAATGCGAGCAATGCTGAAGTCGCTCAAGAGGAGGTGCAGGCGCCGTGGCTGCCTCGGATGGAGCTGTATCAGCAGATTGGAGGGCTTGACATTGCGATGGATGATCTGATGATCATGTGCATGTTGCAGCGCATCGGCGGCCTGACTGATAAGGTCGCAGACTTCCTGCGGGCTTAATGGCCCAAACTGCGAGCGCAGGCGTAGCCAGCCCGCCAGCGAACCCTCGGGCCGATAGGGCATGACCATGTAGAGGAGCAGCAGACGCTGCCAGGGCTCCTCGCCGTAGTCGTAAAGGTCCAGGATGTGAGGATGATCAAGCCGGGCAATGGCCTTCAGTTCGCGCTCAATATATCGTCTCGCCTGCGAGGCCGCGCTGGCTTCAACGCAGGTCGTGGCTTCGGCAGTGATGATTTTGATGGCCACCCGGCGCCGCATATGCAGGTCGTCGGCCAGGTAGACCTCGCCCAGGCTCCCGCTGCCTAGTGAGCGTACTAGACGATAGCGACCCTGAGCTAGCTGTGTACCCTCACGTAGCATTACCTTCCCCGCTTTCTCCAGCCCAGTATTTCTTCTGCTATTGCAAATATATATGGACATACACCACAAAAATGTGCTATGTCAGCTATGCTTAACTATAGCATATTCTTGCAGCAAGAAGAAACAGCTGGGATATTGCTCCCGGGGGGACAGGAGAGAAGAAGAGCCGCGGCGATTTGTTTGTTCTGTTTCTGTCCCCCAACGAGCAGACCGGTAAGAAAGCGGGAAAGGAGGTGAGCCTAGTAGAAACGCTGATCTTGATGGAGCCAGCGCCAGAAACTCAAGCTCGCCGAGAAGAAGGTCATCGTGTAGCTGAAGAATAGCTCCTGATGAATGCCAACCTCCAGATCGATATGTTCTTCCAGGCAGATTTCTGCGTAGGCTGCATTTGCTGACTCATAGCTACGCAGATAGCTTTTCGGCCAACGCCGCTCTCGATTCCAGGTATTGCAGAGCACCAGGGCCCGCTCCCAGCTCCCCGGTTCAAAACGCCGACTGGTACGGCAAAGCAACGAGTAGATCTCTCGCTGCTGTCCCTGAGCCATCAGATAAAAGGTCACTTCACAGTCATACTGCGGATCATATTGGAACTGGACGACAAAATCGTTATCCTCATCACGGAGGAAACGCAAGTTCAGGCTGCGAAGGCAAGCTTCGATCATGGCATGCGAAAAAGGCTCAATAGTGGCCATCTACTGATACCCCCTGTGAGAGATGACTAAAGGAACAAGACGATCTTCTAGCTTGCCGACTGTGCCAGGGCAGGAGATTCTGGCCTGTCAACGGCTGAAACCAGAAAACTGCCTTACCTCGGCGTTTTGTTTGCAATCCCAGGATTTGCGGCTGGTTTCTCTGCTCACGTGAGAAAGAGAGACCTCGTTAGAGCGAGAGCGCTGCTCTTTCAAGACAACGGGAGGAAGAGAACCACGCTTGCGGCGCAGTGGAGAGTGAGCACGAAGCAGACGCAGTTCGGGCGCTCCCCTTAATAGAAGGAACGCTCACCGCCTCAACTTCCAAGGCATCTCTTTGCCCCTTAAGAGAAAAGTACAGTGCAAGATGACCTACCAGCGGCATGCGCCTGGCCTGCTCCGCGAGCGAGCTCGCAAAGTTATGCGCCAGGAGCACCTTTCATACTGATGATCGTCTCAGTGTCGATAGAATATGCTATGATAGCAACAGTCAACCAGAGAGCCAGGCCAGCCGGCTCAACTTGCGACCTGGCCGCCGAGTGCCTGGACGAGCCAGCGCAGGGCCTGGCCTTCACTTTGACCCCGGCCACCCATCTTTTTTAACCTCTGGCAAGGCCCACCGCAGAGGTCGCCAGGCTGAGATTGACCATCAAACCGCCCGGTCGCTACAATAGGGCTGGACGCCAGGAGCAGGCAGACCGGAGCGCTTTCTTGCAAGAATCAAGGAGGGTTAATGCGTATTCGCAAAGCCGTATTGCCAGTGGCGGGACTGGGCACGCGCATCCTGCCAGCAACGAAAGTTATCCCGAAAGAGATGTTGCCGCTGGTCGATAAGCCAACTTTGCAATATATCGTCGAAGAGGCCGTGGCCTGCGGTATCGAAGAGATCATTCTCGTGACCAGCAGGAGCAAGCGCAGTATCGAGGATCATTTCGATGCCTTTCCCGAGCTGGAGCAGCTGCTGGAGCAGCGTGGCAAGTTGCAGGAATTGGAGGAGCTGCGACGTGTACAGCAAATGGCGCATTACAGTGCCGTTCGTCAGCCCGAGCCACTGGGGCTCGGCCATGCCATCCTCTGTGCGCGGACCCTGGTAGGCGATGAGCCGTTCGTGGTCATGCTGGGCGATGTGCTGGTCGCTGAGGAAACGCCCTGCTTACCCCAACTGATGGCGATCCATGAGCGCTACGGCGGCTCGGTGGTCGCGCTCGCCCCCGTGCCAGATGAGCTGATTCCTAGCTACGGCATTGCTGCTGTAGAGGAACTGGGGGAGGAAGCGTTGCGGATCACCCAGCTGGTGGAGAAACCGCCGCGAGAGCAAGCGCCCTCTAATCTGGCTGTGATGGGGCGCTATCTGTTGACTCCCGACATCTTCCCGCTGCTGGAAGAGACGCCACCTGGCTCCGGTGGAGAAATCCAGGTCACCGATGCCATTGAGCGCCAGGCACGCGAGGGGCGCTGCTATGGCTTACGCTTCACCGGCACCTACTACGACACTGGTACGCGCCTGGGTTTACTGACCACGACGATCACCTATGCGCTTAAGCGCCCCGATCTGGCGCCTGACTTGCGAGCTTTTCTGCGTCAGGCCCTGCAGGGCGCAGAGGGTTAGCCCGTCTTGCTTGCTTGCTTGCTTGCTCGCTCGTTCGTTCGCTCGCTCGCTCACAGCGGTCGTCAGCCAATATACAAGGGGCCGGGCAAGAGGGAGAGCAAGAAGACAGTCCTTCCAACGCTGTCCTTGTCTCTCTCCTCTTCCCGGCCCCTCATTGATCACAACATCGCTGCCTTGTGCCAGAAGAGCAGCTTGACGCCATGATAAGATCGAATTATTCCTGTGCCTCCGCTTTCTTCCGACGCCTGGCGGCCCCTCCCAACTTACCGATGCGGCTGTAAAAGTCGGGGTCTTGTCGCGCCTTGGTTGCATTGCCACCCTTCTTCCCCATCTCAGAAAAGTGGGCCGGACCATACTTTGTGACGTTGGCCTGGCCACCTTTCTGGGCAATCTGGCGGTAGTACTCGCTCCCGCGCTTCTCTTTGAGAGCCGTACCCCCCTTCTTGCCTATCTGACGATAGTACTCGCCACCATATTTGTCGCGGACAACACTCCCCCCTTTACGACCGGCCTCGACCGTGGACATCGGCGCCGGCTTCTCCTCTTCTCTGGTAGCCATCACCATTCCCTTTGCTCGGGCAAGTTCCCAAGCCAAAACAAAATATACAGGCTCCTCGCCTGTGGCGAAGAGTATAATGGAATCCCCCATTCTTGTCAATGAAACGGGCATCCTTAGTCATTCCGGTACCGGTCCTGCGTGGGCATGGCCACCCTCTTCCTGGTAGCCATTGCTGTCGACCCCGGCTTGCCGGCTGCCAGGCAGGCCAGCCAGAACCACAGGTGTGTATACCGCTCGCCGTTCCCTGGACAAATCTATTTCCAGACACTATACTCTTCCTCAGAGTCTTTGATTATGGCCAGTGGTGTACCTGGCACTGGCCCATCATCGTTGCAGTGCATTGGTCTTGTCTTGCCCATTTTGCCACATGCTTGCTGGAGGGAAACGCCAAGGAGCTACAGACCGCATGGAAGAGCGAAGGCCCGAACAGCGCCCGCGATCGTTGATCCTGGCTCCGATCTTTGTCCGCGTCGATGAGCGGCGCCGTCTGCCGCCCCCTCTCCCTCGCCCGAGCTGGCCAGAGCTTGTTGTTGGCTGGCTGCGCTACCAGACGACACAGCTCCGCTGGGACATCGAGCGCAGCCTCGCTCGTCTACTCCACCGCCCCTGGATCGATCCAAGGCGCCCCCATCGCGATCGCCCCAGGGACAGGGACCATCATGAGCTGAACTAGGAAGGCAGCGGTGGACGTCTAAGACGCAAGGCTCGTCGCGCCTGCTCCCGCAGCTGACGCGTTACCGCGAACTCTGAGGCCAGACGTTGATAGAGCGCTTCCCATTGGTCAAGGATGCGCTCACGGTCGTGCTGTGCAATGATCTCCAGGCTCTTGTTCCCCATCTGTTTGCGCAGCTCGGGATGCTCCAGGAGATAGTCGATGGCCCACGCCAGTTCTGCACTGTTCCCCGGCTCGAACAGCAGGCCGTTCTCGCCATGATGCACCAGCTCGGGCAGGGCATAGGCATTGGCCGCAATGACCGGCAAGCCGCAGGCCATAGCTTCCATTGTGGCCAGACTCTGCAGGTCCGCCTCCGATGGGATGACAAAGAGGTCGGCCATACGGCGAATCGCCAGGAGGTCGCGATCCGCTACAAATCCCAGGAAGGCAACGCGGTCCTCAATTTGCAGCCGTGCGACCTGGGCGCGCAGCTCAGCCTCCGCCGGTCCTGTCCCCGCCAGCACGACATACACCTGGCTACTCACTTGGGCCACGGCATCTAATAAGACATTGACTCGCTTTTCCTCGCTGAGGCGATTGACGTGCAAGATCAGTGGGCGATCAGCTGGCAGACGATAGCGCTGACGTACTTCCTCATCGGGTGGCCCCGGCCTGAATTTCCTGAGATCAACCCCATTGGAGATGACTCCTGCCGGCGCACGCAGCCCATGCTCGTAGAGGAGACGCAACGCGGTATGAGTCGGCGTCGTCACATACTCACAGCGGTTGTAAAAGTGGATCAGATAGCTGTAGCTGAGCGTGTCAAAATGTCTGCTGAAGCGCTGATCGCTGGCCAGGGTCCGGCTAATGTTGATCGGCAAATAGTGGTTGGTGGCAATGACCGGTTTGCGCAGCCCACCAGCCAGGAGCTGCGCAATGTTTCCTAAGACGATCGGCGAGTGGATATGAATGACGTCAGGATTGCCCTGCTTCAGGAGGCGCCGGATGGGTAAAATCGGCAGGAAAGGAATGCGCATGTCGCGATAGGTAGGCCACTCGAAGGAGGTAAAGCGATAGACATGTACTCCTTCTTCGATACGGTGGACGTCGCGCGCACCCTGGCAAGGTGCAACCACCCAGACCTGATGACCACGGGTCGCCAGGCCAACGGCCAGATCGTGGGTGACAACAGGCACGCCCCCTACCATCGGCGGATACTGGTCGGTCACAATCATAATGCGCATGTCTATCGCTCACTTCCTGGCCTAGTGTTCTCGGGCAGGCAGGCAGTCAGCCAGATGAGCCGAATAGCGATCGGCCAGACTAGCCAGTCAATCTTGTTGTGCAGAGAGGCAGCGCCGCCACCCCGTTGCCAACGGAACGGGTACGCTCTCTGGCTTGTTGGACAGCCCGACAGAGAGACAGGCAGGAGCACAGGCCTCTCTGAGCGAACCTTACCCCTGCCTGCACTACGCGCACGCCTCTCAGCCTTCTTTTGCGGCGCTCTCGCCAGTCTGGGACTGGGCGGGCGCTGCAGCAGGAACAGGCTGAGTTGTGAGAGCAGCCTCCCCGGCCTCTTCGGCTTCGACGGTGGGCAGCTCCACTTTCACCACGGGCTCGTGTGGATCGGTCAAGAGGCGCACATTAGGCGGCAGCTTGATCTCGCCAGCATGGAGGATCTGGTCTACCTCAACCAGCGGCGAGACGTCGACCTCGATCGCTTCAGGGATCTCCGTGGCGCGACAGGCCACTTCAAGCGCATCGAGGAGGCGCAGCAAAGTGCCACCGCTCTCTTTGACCGCCGGCGACTCGCCGACCAGATGCAGCGGCACTTTGACTTCAACCTCCTCCTCCTGGCTCACGCGGTAGAAATCTACGTGGAGAATCTTGCCGGTGCAGGGGTCGCGCTGAATGCTGTGCACCAGGGCCGTCTCCGTCAGTGAGTCTCCCGGAATACGCAGGGTAACCAGGCTGGCGGCCTTATGCTGGCGGTGGAAGCGCTCGAAAGCCGCGGCCTCCAGCTGGACGGCCAGAGAGGGCTCCTTGTGGCCAAAGATATTGGCGGGGATGATCCCCTGGCGGCGCAGCCGCCGGGTCGCTTTGCCCAGGACCTGGCGGCGCTGAACCTCCAGTTCTGCCATTGGTGCCATAGCAGGATACCTCCTTTAGCGTGATGCTTTCCTGCGTTGCAAGAGGGCTTGTAGCTCAGCCAGCGGGCGCGTGTTGAGCACATCGGCGGCGGAGAGCCAGCCTTTGCG